>PMXH01000357.1 GCA_003165855.1 Acidobacteriaceae bacterium
AGCAGCGTGCTCTTGCCGCAGCCACTGCGGCCCACGATCGCGACAAACTCTCCGGCAGCAATCTCAAGACTAAGATGTTCCAGCACGGTGCGTCCGCCGTAAGCAATGCTGACGTCTTTCACTTCGACTGCTACACCGCGTGAACCGCGCGCTTCTTCGGTCAGCACTTGTTTCGAGTTGAGGCTGATTTGCAAGCTGATCCTCTAATGCGCTGCTTGATATGCCGGATTCCAGCGCAGCCAGTACCGTTCCAAGCCCTTCGCCAGAAGATCGGCGAGCTTGCCCAGGAGCGCATACATCAGAACTCCCACCAACATCACATCCGTCTGCATAAACTCGCGCGCATTCATGGTCATGTACCCGATACCGGAGCGCGCTGAAATGGTCTCGGCAACAATCAGGATCACCCACATAAATCCCAGGGAGAAGCGCACCCCAACCAGAATCGAAGGCAGCGCGCCAGGAAGAATGATTTCTCGATACAGCGGCCAGCCTGACAACCCGTAGCTCTTCCCCATCTCGAGCAGTCCTCGGTCCACCGATCGAATGCCGTGGTAGGTGTTGATGTAAATGGGGAAAAACACACCCAGAGACACCAGGAAAAGCTTGGCCGTCTCGTCGATGCCGAACCACAAAATCACCAGTGGAATGAGAGCCAGCGGAGGAATGTTGCGCACCATTTGAAGAGTGGTGTCGAGCAACGTCTCGGCCCAGCGCAGAGAGCCGGTAAGTAATCCCAGCGCGAGGCCGAGTCCGCCCCCCACCGCGAATCCTGACAACGCGCGCAAAGTACTGACCCGCACGTGCGTCCACAATTCTCCGGAGGCGCTCAACGTGACGAACGCACTCAACACATCGCGCGGCGCCGGCAAAATCCGGTGGGACAGGACTCCCGCCGAGGACGCCCATTGCCAGGCGAGCAACAAAGCAATGGGCACGACCCAGGCCAACCCCTCCCTAACAATCGTGCGAGGGCGAAGCTGAGACTGCTTAGCGGAATTGGGCTGACTCTGGGACATGGTTCCTCGGTTCAGCGCTGGGCCTGCGATTGGGTTGCGGGTTGGGCTCCGCGTAATGTCCCTTGCAACGTCGCATCGCGGATATTAATTCGCTTGGGGATCAGCTTCAGGTCATAGAACGCATCAGCGATCTTCTGTTGCTCCGCCAGGACAGAATCGCTGACCGGTTTTACGCCGTAACCGCCGCGCTCGAGGGCCAGTTCGAGCGTTGGCTCATCCAAACCAATCTGCGGCTGCAGCGCTATCGCGGCTTCTTTGGGCTTCGTCTTCGCCCATTCATCGACGCTTGCCACTTCCTCCAGAATGATCGCAATCACGTCGGAACGCTTCTGCGCATAGGGTCGCGCCGCGAGAAAGAACTGGTGATTGCTCACCACGCCCTTGCCATCGGCAAGAATGCGGCTACCGGTTTGCCTTTCGGCCGCGGCCAGAAAGGGCTCCCAGATTGCCCAGGCGTCCACACTGCCGCGCTCAAAGGCGGCTCGTGCATCGGCCGGCGTCAGGAAAACAGTATCTACATCCCTGTATTGCACTCCCGCCTGCTCCAGTAGCTTGACCAGCAGATAGTGAACATTCGAGCCCTTGTTGAGCGCGACCTTCTTGCCCTTGAGTTCGGCCACGCTCTTGATCGGCGAATTCTTGGGAACGAGAATGGCTTCCGCGGCGGGCGCCGGTGGTTCATTCCCTACGTAGACCAGATCGGCGCCGGCGGCCTGCGCGAAGATGGGTGGCGCCTCGCCCACGGTACCGAAGTCGATGCTGCCCACGTTCAAACCCTCCAGCAACTGCGGCCCGGCTGGAAACTCAGTCCACTGCACCTCGACATGCAGCAGTGCCAGTCGCTTCTCCAAACTCCCACGCGCCTTCAACAGCACCAGCGTGCCGTATTTCTGGTATCCAATGCGCACGACGTTATCCAAGTGCGTCTGAGCCAGCACCATCGGTGCTGCGGCCAGCAGGATCAGCGTAGCGATCAGCAGCACTTTTCGGACTCGTGTGGCTCTGAAATTACTCATATATTTTGGCCCCAGGTGAACATCGCTTTTCTCAACTTTGATCTTCGATCTTCTGGATTCTCGGATCTTTCGGATCTCGCTCGCTGCCTCATGAATAAAATGTTGGCTTCGGAAGCTGGTGGTTCAAAGCCCAGTCTCCCAGCTCACGAATCTTGTAGTCGACGGGATCATGCAATGTGTGGGTGCGCAGGTTGCGCCAGAAACGGTCGATCCGCGCCGGCCCCGCGGCCGCACGCGCCCCCATCACTTCGAACATCCGGCTGGTGATCTCAAGCCCCACCTTGGTCGTCATCACCTTGGAGGCGGCTACGTCCAACGCGCACTTGCCACGCTGATTTTCAGTGATTGCATCTCCGCTTTCCCATCCCCGCTGCAAAGACTCTCCTGCAATATCCGTGAGCGCCTGAGCTGCCTGAAGGTTGACGAAGAAGCCCCCGTAATTTGCGAGAACGTAAGCATCCTCTGCCGCGGTCTTCACTCCGGAAGCGGCCCATGGCCGGGTTTGCGCCAGCGTGTAATTCCGTGCTTCCGCCAGCGCGCCCTCCGCGATTCCCAGAAAAATGTTGCTTAGAATAAGTTGTGCAATGCACGAACGCAGAGATGCCCGGATGCTGCCCAGCGGACCGGGCGATCTCAGGAACTCCTCCTGCCCGGCGGCAACTTCATGGAACTCCACCGTGCCGCTGTCGGTCTGCCGCTGCCCCATGCCGTCCCAATCCTCGTGAATACGGATTCCCGGGCGATCGGAAGGTATAGCGGCCACCATGAATTTCCCGTCCATCGAATGAATCGCGGACACGATCAGCATGTCGGAATCCAGCGCGCCGGAACAAAAACTCTTCCGTCCGTTGATGACGTATCCCACGCCGCGGCTAGGAGTGAGGCTGGTGCGCTGGTCGAGTGGATTCAGCGCATTGCCCCAAAACCACTTATTGCCCACAGTTTCCGAAAACAGCCGCTCGGTTTGCGCCGCAGATCCGTAGAGCGACACCGAAGCCAGCATCAGATGCTGAAAGCCGAACAGATGCGCGATGGAACTGTCCACCCGGGCAAAAATCCGTATGAGTTTCATCGTGTCCGGCCAATCCATCCCCCAGCCCCCCAAGCCTGCCGGAATAATCACGTTTAGCAGTCCGCTGGCGCGCAATAAATCCCTCTCGATCTTCGCCGTGCCCCCTTTCTTGTCACGTTCCACGGCGGTTTGCGCAAATTCTCTTGCCACTTGATCGGCAATCTCGAAGGCATGCTGCCGGGGCAGCGCATTGATAGCGATATCACTCAGCGCAGAAAACACAACCACCTCCAGTGTTATCCGGCACGGCCACTATGAGTGTCCGGCCCGCAGCCACTTGCTTCTCCAGCAGCACTTCTGTTGAATCGGTGTCGCTGCAGCAACACTTCCCTGCTTGCCTGTTCCGCTCCCATTCGCCGTAACCGTGTGAAAACAACAAATTCATGGACATAGGCACATCTATCTATTGGCACGACAATTGCCAAAGCTAAAGTGGCTCAGCCCTCCCCGGAAAGAGCGGATCTTATGGAAATATTCTGGTTCTTACCCACTCATGGCGACGGTCGTTACCTCGGCTCAGCCGAGCAGGCGCGAAGCGTCAACTATGCCTATTTGAAACAGGTCGCCCAAGCGGCCGATGAGCTTGGCTTTCAAGGCGTGCTGCTGCCCACCGGAAGGTCTTGTGAAGACGCCTGGGTAGTCGCCTCCACCCTGGTCCCGGTGACCACCAAGCTGAAATTCCTGGTAGCGATTCGCCCCGGCATCATTTCGCCCACTTCTGCCGCCCGCATGGCTGCGACGTTCGACCGGCTTTCCAACGGCCGGCTCCTCGTGAACGTTGTCACTGGCGGCGATCCGGACGAGGCCGTTGGCGACGGAGTTTTTCTCTCTCACGACGAGCGCTATGAAGTCACGGAAGAATTCCTCCAGATATGGCGCGAAGCCGTAGCAGGAAAAGCAATCTCCTTGAACGGAAAACATCTCCGGGTGGAAAACGCGAAGGTCTTGTACCCGGCCGTGCAGAAGCCGCATCCGCCACTGT
>PMXH01000033.1 GCA_003165855.1 Acidobacteriaceae bacterium
CCGCCGCCCTTGGTGGTGTTCAAGCCGCCGCCCTTGGCAGTCTGCAGTCCGTCGCCCATAACCGCGCGTCCGGCGATCACCTTGTTGTTGACCATCTTGGTGTGGGCCAGAAGGCTGGCGGTGGACCTTGTTGCCATCGTGCTGGAGAAGAGCGACTTCTTTTCGATTGCCATGGTGGTATCTCCTGGGAAGATTTTGAGTTCGTCCTGACGCCCTACATAGTGCACTCCGCGTGCCAAACCTGAGATGGCGGCAGATTATTTTCTATTTCAGAGAAATCAAACCACTTAGCGTAAGCGGACATTTTCCGAGAGGAGGGCGCTGCACTGCCGATTGGGTGAAATATTAACCGCAGAAGGGTTAATTTTTAACCTACTGCGGCTAAAGAGCATATTTCCGACACAGATATTTCATGCGCTGGCCATCGATTTGCAGCAGGCGCGCCGCGGAGGCCTTGCTTCCACCGCAGCGGCTGAGAGCCGTGGTTAGCAGGGCAACTTCGAGGCGTTGAATTTCTGTGTCGAAGTCGGCCCCTTCGGCCGGCAGCAGAATGGCCTCTTGCAGGGCGATGCTTTCAGAGAGCACGCGAGCGGGCAAATGGCTCACGCCGATCTCATCTCCGCGCACCGTCACCACGAGGCGCTGGATCAGATTCTCGAGCTCGCGCACGTTGCCGGGCCATGCGTGATCTTCAAGCACAGACAGCGCATCGTCGGCGATCCGCTTCACTGGCAATCCGTTGGCCAGACAGTGTACCTGAAGAAAAAACTCGCAGAGCAGGGGAATATCTCCGCTCCGTTCCCGTAACGGGGGCAGATCGATGGGAATCACGTGGATCCGATAGTAAAGGTCCTCGCGGAAGCGGCCGGCCCTGACCATCTCCTCCAAAGGCTCATTGGTGGCACAGATGAGGCGGAAGTCGATCTTGCGCAGCGTGCGTCCGCCCAGGCGCTGCACCTGGTGGTCTTCAAGGACGCGCAGTAGCTTGGTTTGCAGGGGCACGGTGAGAGTGGCAATTTCGTCCAGAAACAGCGTTCCGCCGTCGGCCAGCTCGATCTGTCCCGGCCGTGACTCCGTCGCACCCGTAAAGGCGCCACGCTCGCTGCCGAAGAGTTCCGACTCGATCAGGTTCTCAGGCAGCGCCGCGCAATTCAGCCGGATGTAGGGCTTGGCAGCCCGCGTGCTCAGCGCGACCAGCGCCCGCGCGGCCAACTCCTTGCCCGTTCCGCTCTCGCCACGGATCAGCACATTTATGTTGCTCTCGGCCACTTGCTGAATCGCGTCGTAGACCAGCCGCATGGAATCACTGGCTCCCACAAAATCCTGAAAGCGGCTCGACTCCATCGTCCGCTGGCGCATGCGCTCCCGCTCGGCTTCTTCGCTGCGGCGCCGCAGTGTTTCAAGCAGCGTCATGCGCAGTTCAGGCACATCCATCGGACTGCGGAAGTGAGCGTCGGCTCCGGCGACCAGCGCATGTTTCTCCACTGAACGCGCGCGCCCGCGGCTGACCGAGATCAGCGTGAGGTCTTCATTCAACATGCGCAGCTCTTTTAGAACCGCCAGTCCGCCGAAGGGATCTTCTCCCTCCGTGTCGATGTCCATCAGCACGGCCGCTACTCGTGCTGAGCGCGTCCAGCGTGCCAGCCCCTCGTAACTGCCGCGAACGGCCACCTGAAACCATGGGGATAATTCCGGCGTCAGTACGTCAACGAACTCCTCGTCCACGGTGACGATGCAGAGCACCGGCAACTCCGCCTCTGCTGGAGACGAAGGATCGGCATTGGATGGGTTGCGAGAGGGGTGCATAGCAAATTCTAAATGCAAGGCGACTCAGCGGATAAAAAAGATTCACGGATTCAGAGTGTTGACCTTTACAGCCAGAGCGGCAAAGTCCACCGTTCCCAGTCCGCGCGCAGCCGCCATCTGCAAATAAGGCAGGTGCTCCGGGTCAAGGTTCCAATAAGCTTTGGCCACGTATGCATCGATGGCCACTGGATCGGTGCCGGCCACCAAGGTCTTCTTGAGGTCCACATCTTCGAGGTTGCCGCCGGTGGGGCCGTTGCGCAGCAGAATCCGGTAGCAGTCCATCAGCGTGGCCGTGGGCAGCATGAAGTTGGCCAGGTCAACCAGACTCTGGTGAATCTGCTGGTGCAGGCGATTGCGCTCNNTCCCAGGCGATGTTGGGCTTGATCACCACCACGTCCTGGCGGCTGACAAAACGGCGAATGCCGCCCAGGTTCTCGAGGGCTTTTTGAACCAGCGCGCGCGGCTCCCCGCCCTGGACAACCGTAATCTGGGGCAGTTGCGGATCGGTTGCGGTGCGATGATCGCGGCGCGCCTGTTCGGCCTGGGCCGGGACCGGGCGAATACTGTGCTCGCTGAGCCATACACCCGCGCCCGCAGCTCCCGCCGCTACGCCACCCAACCGCAGCAGTGCGAGCATCGCGTCGCGCCGTGTCATGGGCTTCAGCGGGTTCTTGCCGGTCTCTTGATTCGATTCGCTGCTCATGGCTGTTCCCCCGTCAAACTTCGATCAACCGGAT
>PMXH01000434.1 GCA_003165855.1 Acidobacteriaceae bacterium
CTTTACAGCCATGCATACACGCAGCCTTTTGCGCAAAGCCGATTTTTCCCTGGCAATTAGCGAAGACCTGCGCAAGAGAATGATTGAAATGGGGGCGCCGGCGGAGAAAACCCGAACATTGCTGAGCGGTTGCGATAGTGCAGTCTTTCATGTCCGGGACCGCCAGGCGGCGCGAAAAACACTCGGCATCGCTCCCGATGCGGACGCAGTGGTCTATATCGGCCGGCTGGATATCAAGAAGGGTCTGCGCGAGCTTGTGGTTGCGGCAAAGGCTGTGCATCGTGAGCGCCCAAACCTCCAGGTGTACCTGGTGGGCGACGGGCCCGACAGGTCAATCGTTGAAAGCGCGATTCAGGCCAGTGACGCGTCCGCCTACATGCACCTGATGGCCGAATGCAGTTTTGACGACGTCGCCGTCTGGATCTCCGCCGCCAGCCTGGTTACGCTTCCAAGTTACATGGAAGGTTGCCNNATCCCCGAGATCATGAGCGACGAATGCGGACGGCTTGTGCCACCGCGCGATGAAGCGGCCCTGGCCGAAGCGTTGATTCAGGTTCTCGAGCGCAACTGGGACGCAACCGAAATCTCGGCGCATTGGAGCCGCGATTGGAGCGCGGTCTCCAAGGAACTTTTGGCCGTCCTTGAGTCGGTGCTTGCGCGCTGAGCGGGGTACGACCACCGCGTCGTTTGCACCCGGACCGATCAAGACTTCATGCCGGGTTCTGCAACGATCAGCCTTTATCGGGCCTGGGAGCCTGCTGCTTCAAATATGCAAACGTCTGCGCCATTCCATCGGCAGTCGAGACAAGCTGTTTCCAGCCGAGTGAATGCAGCCGTTGATTGCCGAACTTGTTTCCGCCCCATTGCGCCGCCACCTTGTAGCGAGTGAGGATGGCCGGTAATTGGCCAAGCGAGCGGCGATGGTAGGCCTCCAGCATCCGCGCCAGCAGCCTGGTTGCAAAATACGGCAGACGGATCGAGCGCAGGCGCTTGACATGCTTTTTGTAGTCTCGAAGGTATCGTGCGGCCGTCGGCAGTTCATCATCGTGCACGTTGTACCACTGCCCGGATGCTTCCGGATGCATGGCGGCAACAACGATCGCCTCAGCACAATTGACGACATAAGAAAGCGGGAGCAGGTTGCGGCCGCCAAGGTGAAAGAAAATGGGGCCAACCTGCAAACCAACCCGATTGGAGAAGGCCCCTCCCCCTGGTCCATAAATGACTCCGGGCCTCAAAACCACCAGCTCAAAGCCACTCTCCTGCTGGTGCTGCCAAAAAAGCTGTTCCTGCCGAAGTTTGGAATGCGAATAGGGATCTCGAAGTTCCGGATGCTCTTCGATCGGCGTCGATTCGGTAACGCGCGCTCCGCGGCCAAGCGGCACAACACCGTAGACACCGAACGAACTGACGAGAACAATGCGGGTCTTGTTCAGGGGTGGTTCACTCCTCGCTTCGATTGCCTCAAGCAGGTTGCGTGAACACACCACCGAATCCGCAAAAAGTTCCGCAGCAGCTCCCTTGAGCCCCGCCGCCAGGTGGATGACCAACGAGACATCGGCTGTCGCTCGAGCACAGTCTTTCTTGGACTTCAGGTTGCCGTAGCACATCTCCAGCTGACTGTCGGGATAGGATGCACGGAGAGCTTCAAGCTTGGCAGTTTTGCCTGGATCGCGAAGGAAACAGCGGATCTCCAAACAGCCATGAGCCAGAAGACGTTCGACAACATGGGCGCCGAGAAAGCCTCCCGCGCCGGTCACCAGAACTTTCATGCGCTCACCTCCGGATAGACCTGAGCAAAGATTTGTTCCATCATCTCCGACACCCGCAAAATGTCGCGGTAAGCTATCGGTGGCTCGGAATCGGATTCAATGCAGAGATAGAACTCGGTAAGCAGAGTGCGCATGCCATCGAAAAAATGAAACCTGGAGTGTGAAAATCGGTTTAGATTTTTCAATCCCTGGCGGAGATAATCCCGTGAAACCATGAATGGCGGGACCAGGCGTCCAAGAGCTGAAGGAAAGCCTTGTTTTCGTTCGAGAACAATTGTGCGTGCACCGTAATCTAAATGCGCAGTATTCTTCGTTCCATAAACGCGTAATGTCTGTGCGACGGGACGGGCATGAGCGCAGAAGGTTGCATAAGCACTCGTCTGCTTGCCCCGGATCATTACCCGCAATTCGTCAAGAAGCTCGTCAGGTCCGGAAGGGCCCCCATCGGCATCTCTGCGGTAAGCAATTGCTTGAATGTATGGGTCATCATCGTCGATGAATGGAACAATCTTGTTCAGGACATGATCCATCATGTTCTGGAACAGCTTGCCTGGAAGTCGATGGACCCAGTGTTGTGGATCGCGCTTGAGCGCTAATCCGAATTCGCCGGCAAGATCGTAGCCGACGTAGCTCTCAATGTGAACGGGACTCCCAAGCACGTCTTCGGCAACCAGTCGCTTGAGCTCAAGGGCCTGGGTTTCGAAATTCGGCCAATAATTGACCGTCAGCTTGCGCCCCGCTTCAACTGCGGTCGCGACAATCGCTTCTGCTTCATAGTGATGGACCGCGACAGGCTTTTCAAGAAATACGTGGCACCCGGCTGACACCGCCAGCCGCGTGAGTGCAAGGTGGGATTGCGGCGGCGTGGTAATGTGCAGAACATCCGGCTTCTCAACTTCCAGCATCCTGTTCACGTCGCTATACCAGCGCGGCACAGCGTATCGCACCGCCAACTGCTCTGCCATGATTGGCTCAAGGTCGCAGACCGCGACCAATTCTGCCGTCGGGATTATTCTGATCTCCTCCACATGTGCATCGGCGATCTTGCCACATCCGACGATTGCAACTCTAAGACGCATGATTCTTTCCTTCCCATCGACAGTGGGAGCTCGACAACACCCCGATCTTCCCTGGCTCCCAGCTCAGACCCCGAGAAGACAGACATCTGCGCACACGTGCAACATCCGCAAGACAAAGCGCGAGAACCTACCCTAAGAATAAGCCACTCCCCGGCTTAAGAGACGGAGAGGAACCTCTCTTGGCGATAGTGAACATGATTGTTTACGGAGGTTGAAACTATGTGCCTGGACGCTCAGGCTTACGCGACCTGGCTGAAGGAGGGGTCACTTCAGTTTCCTGCAGCTTGTACAGGAGGGATCTGTAGCTGATGTTGAG
>PMXH01000086.1 GCA_003165855.1 Acidobacteriaceae bacterium
GAAGATGATGAGCAGCACCAACAGCACGTCAATCAGCGGAGTAACGTTAATGTTGGCGCTTTGCTTTCCGCCGCTTCCCATTGCCATACTCATGGTCGAATCTCCTCTATTGCCCACCCGCCGGAGCGGCAGGCGGAGCGTTTGGAGTAGTTTTTCTCTGGTCGGTGAGCAAGCCNNGAAGATGATCAGCAGCACCAACATCACGTCCACCATCGGTGTGACGTTAATGTCGGAGTTGACGTTCGCCCCTTCATTCCTTTTGGCTAATGACATAGTTTCTCCGTAAAACAGTTGCCGGTGGCCAGTTGCCAGCAAACCCAGGACCGCTTGGGTTGGGAAGCCCAGCGCTGGGAATCCTCCCAGCGCTGGACAGCAACTCACAGCGGAGGTCCGGTCCAAAAGACCCTTAGACCTAGGACCGGCGAACGTCCCGTCGCTTCAGGAAGTAGTCGATCAGTTCGCTCGATGAATTGTCCATCTCCACATCGAACGCTTCCACGCGGCCGGTGAGGTAGTTGAACATCATGACGGCGGGGATCGCTACCAGCAGCCCGAAAGCGGTGGTGACCAGCGCTTCCGAAATGCCGCCTGCGACCGCGCCCAGACCGGTAGCCTTCTGTTCGGAAATGCCTTTGAAGGCGTTGAGAATGCCCATCACGGTGCCGAACAGTCCCACGAAGGGGGCGGTCGAACCGATGGTGGCCAAGCCGCCCAGACCACGCTTCAGTTCGGCGTGGACGATGGCTTCGGTGCGCTCCAGAGCGCGCTTGGAGGCTTCAATGGTCTCGCCGGGGATGGCACCGGGGCTATCCTGGTGGGCCTTGAACTCCATAAGGCCGGCGGTGACTACTTTGGCCAAATGGCTTTTCTTGTTGCGCTCGGCGACTTTGATGGCCTCGTCGATGCGGCCGTCGCGCAAGGCTCCGGCTACGGCAGGAGCGAAGGCGCGAGACTGCTTGCGGGCCGCGTTGTATGCCATGGCACGGTCAATCATGACGCCGATCGACCAGCCCGACATGATGAACAGGATGATGACCACGATCTTCGCGATAATACCCATCTGGTGCCATAGCGAAATCGGATCCCAACCCACTGCGCCACCTTCCTGCACAATCCAAGCGGACACCCTGGGGACTTGACTGACAGCTGCTATTACAAAGTTAGCTAACATGAGTTGCTTTTCCCTCCTCGGAACTTCTTAGACTTTGATGCGAGATCTGTACTCCCTGCAAAAGGTCTACGGCAAAAAGCTGCCCGTGCCGCTCCGTATTCGCATACCTGAGATGAAAGGTACGGCGGCCGAGCCCGGTAAAAGGGCTCTCCCGCCACCGTCTTTAGGTGGGAAGGGGAGGGCCATCCGGCTTAAGCTTTCTAACATTACTTCGTCACACACTACTTCACGCCGCGCCGGGATCTAGCCTCCGGCGAGGGTGAAGTTCACCAACACTTCCGTATCCACTTCGACGGGCTCGCCGTTGAGCAGGTACGGCCGATACTTCCACTGCTTGACGGCGTCGATGGCCGCAGGAGCCAGCATAGGATGCCCACTCACCAAGGTGAGGTTTTCGATGGAGCCATCCTTGCTGATCACCGCTCGCAACACAACTTGCCCCGAGATGCGGGCCTGACGCGCGAGGGGTGGGTAGTTTGGATTGACTCTGCGAACCAAAAGGCCGGCGGAAACGCCCTGGGAAACCCGGACACGTTGCGGGGTAGCGACCTTGGGCACGGCTACGGGGGTGGAACTGATAATCCCGCCAATCACGCCGCCCATCTGGCCACCCGGAATTCCTCCCGGAACGCCTCCAATGACGCCGCTCGATCCCATTACCGGCGGAGGAGCCTCGTCTTCCTTAATCATTTGAACTTTTTGGGGAATCTTGGTGGGGGTGCGGAGCTCTCCGTTCACGATATCGGTCTGAACCTGCTTCACGATCTTCACCGGAGCAGCTGCCGGAGGCGGAGGTGGCGGAGGCGGGGGTGGGGCCACCAGGAATGTCATCAACTGTTGCTTCGGCAAGGCTTCGGTAAAGATGAGGGGCATCAAAACCATGAGACCGATCAAACATATTTCGAGGAAGATCGCGAATGTCGTGGTTCGTCCCCGCTTGGTCTTCAGCCTGCCACCCGATTCCAGAAGACTATCTTCAAACATAAGAGTGTTCTCCCTACTTCAGAGCCTACGTAAACTTAGACACCGACTGCGTCCCCTTTGCTCCCGAATTCAACCACGCCAGCCCGACAACGCCACTTAAGTCCAGCCGAGCTTTGCAAAGCCTTACAAACAAACACCTAGCCCAAAACCGTTTACCAAGACATCGAACGATCACTTGGCCCGTCCAGGCATCGCGACCGGCCGCCTGCCCTTCTCGATTCTCCAGTCCTGATAGGCCACCAGGATGGGAGCAGCGATGGCAATCGACGAATATGTGCCAATTAAGATGCCGATTACCAGCGCAAGGCTAAACCCGCGAAGCACCTCGCCGCCGAACAAATAGAGAGCAAGTACAGTAAGGAAGGTTAGCCCGGCTGTCAAGATGGTTCGGCTTAAAGTCTGGTTGATGCTCCGGTTCACGATTTCCGAGAGCTTCTCGCGCCGCATCAGTTTAATGTTTTCCCGGATGCG
>PMXH01000012.1 GCA_003165855.1 Acidobacteriaceae bacterium
CTTCCATTTCATCCGCGCAATCGCATTGAAACTAATGGCTGAAACGCTTCAGAAGAAGCTATGTTAAAACCTATGGGTTATCACACAGTATGCGACGCGAATACAGCCTTCAATGAGCTGCTCTCCCGAGCGTCGAGAACTTCGATACCAGCTTCTTTAGCTTGGGCCTTGACGATGCTCTTGATCTCAAGCTGTTGCCGTTTCGCGTCGGCCGCCGCAGCGTTCCTCCCTATTGACTCGTAGGCCGCCTTTCGATCCACAGTACACCTGAGGTCATATGTCCAGCCCTTAACCTGAACTACCTTGTCATCGATAAGCGCGTGGCCGGACTTAACCCGGCCATTAGCGCCTCTGGCAGCCGACCTGCGTTTCCAGGTTCGTCTGCCTCATTGAACCTGAACATGAGGGTGACAGCTTTGCCGTCCATGGTGGGGTTAAATGCCAAAAGCACGACAAGCGTACGACGACAGAATAGTTAGTGCTGTAAATAATGGGCTTATATACGATAGTCGGAGAATCTCCCCCTCTCCGTCAGATTAAAACGCAAACTCTTGATGCTATTCATATACTAAACAAACTAAACGCTTTAATGAGATATAAAGAAGTGCGCTGTGTGCGCCATATGCGGCTTGGAACGCCCCGTACGGGGTCCGACAGATCGAACCACTTAACCGGACTTTCCATCCAGTCCCAGAGACCCCAGTTAGAACAGATTGCCAGAGACCTGTTCGGCGGCGGTGAGGATGCGTGTTTTCAACTCGGATCGCGTGAGAATGGAGTCGTCTTTTCGCGTGGTGCTCAGGGTGATTGTGAAGACCTGATTGCGAACCCTGCCGACGACGCGCTCGGCGTAGAGATCTTTGCGGTCGCCCCCCGAGCAGGCGATCGCCTCATTGCCGATGGCCTTGAGAGGTGCGGCGACGGTTCTGCAGGCTTTTGACTCTGCGCTGAGGCGGGAGCGGAAATCGGGTGTCTCAATGACAGCGATGCGCAAAGTGCGGGTAAGGCCGGAGGATGACTGGATGAATGTGCAGACGGTTGGCTGAATAGGCTCAGCATCGGTATAAGAGCCAACGGCATCTGCACCCAGGATGCCTGAGGCAGTAGCTTCATTGATCCATGGGCAGTTATTGGCTGCGCGGCCAGCTGTCGGGAGGGCGGCAATAAGAACTGCCAACAATGCCACCCGGATCGTCAGTGACGATCCGGCATTGAATCTGAAGTTAATTGGCATGTGCGAGGTCTCCTGATCCATCTTCGAGGTCGGTATGTATGTGCCATGGGATGCTTTCCGTCGATATCTCCGGATGGTTGCGTAGATAATCGAGCGAATATGTGGGCGCGCCGGGATCGACTTTCTTGTCGACAAACATTGCTTGCTGCTCGGCGGCCTCTTGGGATTTACCCATGCGGCGATAGAGGATGGATAGGTTATAGTGGGCGGTCAGGTCGTCTGGGTCGATTTTCTGTAGGGCCTCAAACTGTTCCAGAGCAGCAGTATTGTCGTGCTGCTGGTAGTAGGTGATGCCTAACTCGCGGCGGGCGTCGCGGGACTGCGGAAACATCTCAACTACCTTGCGGAAATCAGCAATCTCTTGTTCGGTATTGCCTGCGCGGCGCTGCAGCAGGCCATCGTAATAGATGGCGCGTGCTGACTTGGGGTCGAGCGAGAGAGCATGGCGAATCGCCATGCGGGCCGAGTCGTATTTCTCCCAGGAGATTTCAGTGAGGCCAACGTTGACATACGCGTCAGCGTATAGGGGGCGGAGCTTGATCACCTCAGTAAAGGCCTGCACCGACTCCGGGAACTGCAACTGATCGAGCAACGCGATACCGAGGTTGTTCCAGCGCATCCAGTCCGGGTTGTCTGCCGGGTCCGGATCTTCGGGTTGATTCTCGCCGATGTTGAGCTTGCGTGTACGAGAAGTAAGCTCGACGACAGGATAAGCTGGGTGATCTTTTCCGAAGATGTTATTCAGGTAACTCTGGCGCAGATGGCGGTAATTAATCTTAGCCGTGAGGCTGATGGAGCCTTTGATTCCGGCGGGCACCCGGAACTGGTAGCGGACCAGGACGGAGCGCCCAGCCGCAACCGTGTTGTCATAAGCAACAGAGTGAATGGTAAAGACTTTGTGGTTGTCGACAAACTCGCCCTGGTCGGTGACTGGCCGGTTGGTAAAGCTGTGGGCGCGTGGGTCTAACATGCCGTCTGGCTTGAGGAAGCCGCTATGGTAGATCTCGTTGCCGGCCTCATCTTTGACGATGAATTCGGTCCATGCTTCGTAGAGATCGCGCACCTCCGGGATCAGCGAGTGCCCGATGTTTTTGTTCTGCACGACAACGTAGGCTTCTACGACGTCGCTGGGTGCAAGGGTATAGGAGGCGCGACCGAGAGGGGCGATGAGCCTGTCTTCGTTTGCTTTCTTGAGAGCGAAGATGTCGATGTTGAGATAGTTGCCGGAGCGGAGGAATTCGATGGTCTTCGAGAGCTGCTCGTCAAATCCATAGTAGAAAGGAACCGCGGTGTTGCCGGCGAGCCAGCGGTGCGAGACCAGGGTGCCATTTTTTGCACCGTAGTCGGGTAGCGAGATTGGGTTGCGCTTCATGTGGCAGCCCTGGCAGGTGGTAAAGTCAGCCTGGTAAAAGGTCAGCGGGTTGCGTTGTGAAAATTTGGATTGCTGCCACTCGTCATAAGCCGTGAAAGCGCGGGTGAACTTGTAGTCGTTCAGCGTGGCCGGTAAATTGGCCTTGTGGCAGGCAGCGCAGAACTCCGGCGTGTGCAGAAAGTCATGCATCACGGCCTGGGAGTGGCGCTCAGGGTGGCGAAGAATCATGTCGAAGGGAACCATGCCGGGAATACGCTCGCCCTTTTCGTCTACGATGACGGCAGGAACACCTATCTTCAAGCTGGCGTTTCCGTTGGTTGAGTCGAGGCTGAGGACGGAGTGGCAG
>PMXH01000081.1 GCA_003165855.1 Acidobacteriaceae bacterium
GCACACGCGAAATGAAAGAACAAAGAATGATGGCGAACACACTATTCATTCGAATGACGATCTGCAGCATTCTGCTCACTGCGTTTCAGTGCGTCCAGGCCCAGACGATCAGATGGGCTGGACATACCTGGAAAGTCACCAGCGGTGGTATGGCAGGCGTCGCTCCCGGGAATCCGGCTAATGTCGATTTCAACCCGGACGGATATCTACATCTCCAGATCGCCAAGCGCGAGGGAAAATGGACTGCCGCGGAGTTGTTTACGACCGACAATATGGGATATGGGACGTACCAGTGGGTTATCCAGGGCGACGTCTACAACATGGATCAGACAACGGTACTCGGACTCTTCACCTATGGGCCCACTCACCACATTGGCGCCGACGCAGAGAACGAAATTGATATTGAATTTTCCCAGTGGAACAAGACTTGTCACGGCTGTGATGCCGACTTTACAGTTTATCCATCCACGGGAAACCGCAAGCCGAATGGCGTTTCCAGCTGGGAAGACAACTTCCAAGTCAGCGGTGGAAACCTTACTACGGCAAGGATGGAGTGGAGATCCGATCGCGTCGTGTTCACGCTAATGAATGGCGTTCATCCAATGGGATCTGTTGCCGATGTCATCAAGACCGAAACCTATTCTTCGAACACGACCAACATTCCGCAAACGGCCGCCCCAGTAGGCATCAATCTCTGGTGCTTCAAGGGGACGCCTTCAAGAAATCAGTCGGCAATCATTCGCGATTTTCGATTTGTTCCGCACTGAGCCTAAAAGCAGGCGAATCTGGAGCTAAGGGGAACTTGGGGGGATCCCGAGGAGAACGCTTCTGGTTCGGCAACTGGCGAAACATCGCCATATCACTCATTGACCCCACTCCGAGGCGAACAGATGGCGCAAACTTGTGCTAAGGACCTGATTACGGCAGCCACTGTGAAAGAGTGAGACATTTGGCTCTGGCAAAAGCCTATGAAACCCTCGCCAATCTGATGATGGCGTACTGCCAAACATTGCCTTCCTTGCGCAGCACGACAAAATATCCTCGTCCGCAAAGGCTGCCGCACCGATACGAAGCGTCAAGGAGAATTCGGTCTTCCGTCTGGGCAAGCACATCGACATCGCTGTCATTTCGGTACTTGGGGGGCAGGAAAAATGCGGAGGCACGAACCCTCGTCTGAATGTCAGGCTCGAGTTTGAGATTGTGCCCAAGTTTCCTTGCCGCCGTAGTGAGGGATTGCAGCTGTCCTAGCGCTTCTCCCGCTATGCTATCGGTGCCCCCACAGAATCTTTCGAGGGCCACCATCTCTGCGAGCACCGATTGTGAACGGGACGAGCCATCGAGAATCAGCGCATACACCAGCGGCTCATCAATGCGCCGCTCGCCTTCAACTCCGCATTTGTAGCCGTTGCGACTGCGCCGCCCAGCTAACCAACGCTCCATCCGCTCGAAATCGGCACTCTTGAGATTCGTGGCACAAGATAACGCAAGCCCAGTATGTTTATCCCACACGGAATCTGGGCAGGTTCCACAGTCCAATTGTCCGGCTAACTGAAGGGTCAGAAAAGCGGCAGCCGCAGTGTCTTCATCGGTGCTGCGGCAGGCCGATAACAAATCACCGTTTCTGGCGTGCCCAACGGAGAACAGGCGCGCTAGCTGCTCATCTTCCTCGCTATCAAGCCAACTCTTGAGCATCCGAAGCGTGTCGCTGTAAGTATCTGAAGTCGGTGCGGACTGGACGATAGGATCGCCGGACGCGGGGGACTCTTTCTTCGTCTGTGCACATGGAATGTAGCTAAACACCACGACCGTGAGCAATGGCAGAATGTGCGCTCTTGTTCTCATTTATAGAAGAATACATCTCGGAATGCGGACGAAACAACGAGTCTCAGGCGGATGTCCCCGCTCACTTGGCGTAACATCGCCGTTACGCTCAAAGCCTCCCGAATCGTATACCGGTCTTGTCCGATACTTGGAACCTTGTCAGCCCCGTCCGTAAGGTCGAGTTCGGGCGTCGAGCAGAAAGGGCTTCAGGCGCATGGGGCCACCTGGGGGCAGATCGATGCGCAGGTAAAGACCAGCTGGATCCGCGCGTGGCCCGATCCTAACCTCGGAATGCGGCCTGCGGGCTGAGGCGAGGCGCAGTCCCGCATGTGATTCGCTGCGCGATTTCGCTCCAGGAGGAGCGGTTTTTTGGTAAATTTGTTTGTCTGTTCGCGCCAAGTGCGTTACTATGCGGGGGTTGTAGCTTCAGCCGCTTTTTCGTCGCTCCCCCGAGAGAGTACTCCATGTCCGGTGAACGCAAACACAGGGAAGAGATTGTCCGCTACGGGCGCATGCTCCACGAGCGCGGGTTCGTAGCGGCGATGGACGGAAATCTGTCTGTCCGGCTGGACCGGGAGCGGATTCTGGTGACGCCGACTTGCGTGAGCAAAGGGGCGATGCGAGCCGGGGACATGGTGATTGTGGACCTGGAAGGAACGCAGGTGGCGGGACGGCGGAATGTGACCAGCGAGATTGGGATGCATCTGCTGATTTACCGGACGCGGCCCGACATTGAGGCGATTGTGCATGCGCATCCGCCGACCGCGACGGGATTCGCCGCGGCGGGTATGGCGCTGACCGAACCGCTGGTTTGCGAAGTGGTGATGGGGCTGGGATGCATTCCGCTGGCGCGCTATGGAACGCCGGGGACCTCGGAGCTGGCGCAGACGCTGGAACCGTACGTGCCGCACTATGATGCGATTCTGATGTCGAATCACGGCGTAGTGGCCTATGGCGATACGATTGAACACGCCTACATGAAGATGGAAACGGTGGAACACTTTGCGCAGATTGCGCTGGTGACACACCTGCTGGGGCAGCAGCAGCCGCTGAGCGGGGTGGACGTGGAGAAACTGATGCTGGCGCGGACGAAGTATTTCGGCGGGAAGATGAACGCGTCGATGCCGATGGCGATGGTGGGGGAGCCGGAGAAGGTGAGCTAGGTAAATCCGCTGTTTAGCCAGCATGGTGGTCGGTAGTGGTGTAGTTTGATAGGGAAGCGAGCCAGACGCGCGATTGATGGGTCGCAAANNGCGGCGGTCGAGGGCGTTCTCGATGTTGGCATAGGCGGTGACGTGGGAGTTGATGGCGTACCATCCGCCGAGGTCGGCGCGAACGTAGCCCGCAGCATGGTTGATGTTGAAGCCAGAGAAATCGTCGTCGGGGCGCGCACCCACAAAACTTCCCGCTAGATTTCCGCCCCAGCGTTTTCCTAGATAACTGAGCAGGGTGGTTGCTGAATGCTTGGGGCGGCGGAGCAAGGGATCGCCCGGAGCATAGGGA
>PMXH01000464.1 GCA_003165855.1 Acidobacteriaceae bacterium
GGGCAGCGCCTGGCGGCCGATGTGGCGCTGGCCGTAGGTGGTGCCGCGGAAACCATCGAAGTCCAGGATACAGGCGCCGTACTGGAAACGGAGACTTCATCGGTCTCGAATCTTCGTTCGGAGGAAGCCGTCAAGGATCTACCGTTGAACGGCCGCAACTTTGCTGAACTGATTGGCCTCGGGGCCGGCGCTGTACCCGCAGAGCAGCAGATCACCAGCGTTCCGTATACCATGCAGCGCGGAGATACGTCCTTTGCCTTCAATGGACTCCGCTTTCAGGAAAATCGTCTGCTGCTGGNNCCAACCCAAAGACCTTCTTCTTTGCAGACTACGCGGGCACGCGTCTTGCTCAGGGTCAGACTGACTTAGAGAGCGTGCCGGACGTCAAGATCACATCTGCCGGCTACGATTTCTCCGCCTATGTGGCCGGAGCTGTCAAGAATCCGTCGACACATGTTGCCTACGTAAACAACCTTGTTCCATTGAACGACCCACTGATCGACGCGACCGGCGCAAACATTTTGAAGTTTTATCAGCAATATGCTTCGCCTAACATCTCAGGCGCGACCATCGCCAATAACTTTCTCTATAACCCTCTGAAAACCGATAACGGCGATGCTTTTGACGTAAAGGTCGACCAGAAGTTTTCTGAGAAGGACAGCGCGTTCCTTCGTTACAGCCAGTCCCTGGATACTTTGAGCTTCCCCGGCCTGCTCCCGACGCCGCTGGTGGGCGCCATTATCTGCGGGCCTGGAACGAACCCGGCACATCAGGCCGTCCTGAGCGAAACCCACATCTTCTCGCCGACCACGGTCAACACGGTGCGCGTTGGCTGGTCGCGCTTCTTTGTAAATGCGCAGAACTGGGACGCCGGGCTGAACCTTCCGACGCAACTGGGCATCCCAGGCGTGGAGATCGCGGGCAATCCCAGGTCCGATGGACTGCCCGTGATGTCGTTCGCCGGCTATACCTCGATCGGCGATGCCGGCAACAGTCCCACTCAGATCGGAACCAATAACTACCAGACCGACGACAACGTCAACCTGGTGCGCGGCAAACACTCGCTGGACATCGGCTTTGAGTTTGTGCGGCTGGAATACAACATGTACCAGACCGGGGCGGAGCACGGCTCCGAGGCTTACGGCACGACTTACACCGGGCTGGTATGGAGCGACCTGCTCTTCGGAACACCCTCGAGTGGAACTTATTCGCTCCCTAGCGGCACGGTTGGCTTGCGGCAGAGCGATCTTTCGTTCTATGCGCAGGACAACTTCAAGCTCAACAACCGGCTGACATTGAATTTTGGTATTCGTTACGAGAACATCCTCGGCTGGCCTTGGTCGGAGGCCCACAACCAAGAGTATGACTTTGTTCCCTCCATATCGACCACAGCGCTGGAGCAGGTGGGAACTCAGGGCGTTCCTGCCAGCGGCCTGAGCGGCAACAACCTGAACTTCGCTCCGCGTGTTGGTTTTGCCTACCGTGTGACGAATCAGACTGTCTTCCACGCGGGCTACGGCATTTATTACTCTGCGCCCAATGTCACCAATTCGAGCGGCTTGTCGGCCAATGTTCCAGTCGACAATTATTGGGCATTCAATAACTCCACAACTTATGGAGCCGCCACCACTGGCACGCCTTTCAACTATGCTGCGAATGGATATGTGCATACGGTTGTGACTTCCGGCAGTTCACTGGTGAAAAATACGCCCGCCTTCGCGCAGGATCCGAATGCGAAGACGCCTTATAGCGAGCAATGGCACGCGACCATCGAGCAGCAAATTCCTTACTCAACCGTTTTGAAGTTTGCCTATGTGGGAACGCGCGGCCTTCATTTGGATGACTTAAGGGACATCAATGCAGGGCAATTGGGATTGGCGGGAGCAACGACTGTTTCGGCGGTGCGTCCCTATCCCTTCTTCGCCCAGATCAACGAGATTGAAACCCATCAGATTTCCAACTACGACGCGCTGCAAGTGACTGCGGAGCGCCGTGGGCGCGGTCTTGGCTTGCTCGCTTCCTACACCTACAGTCACGCTTTGGACGAAGGCACTGGAAGTCCTGGCGCCGTTTTGAACCCTTCCAACATAGCTGCCGACTATGGCAATTCGGACGAGGACATTCCCAATCGCTTTGTCCTCAGCGCAACCTATGAACTGCCNNAATGGCATTCTCCAGTACTACGACGGCTTTCCGTTTTCTGTTTCTTCGTCAAGCGGAGTGGGCGACGGACTTACACCGAGAGCGCAATTCATTGGCGCTAGCGGCAACGGATCGCTGGCCAGCGGTCAGCGGAAGCTTGGAGGATGGTTCAACACAGCGGACTTCGCGAACCATGCCGCGGGAGCGTTCGGAAACTCCGGACGCAATATTCTTCAAGGTCCCGGCACGAAGAACGTAGATTTCTCGTTCTTCAAAAACACGCCGATTGCTGAGTCGAAGATTCTGCAATTGCGCGCCGAGTTCTTCAACATCTTCAACNNGCCCAGCCCGCAAACACTTTGCATTTCTTCAGATCCACTAGCTGATCATCCCGGACAAAAATCCCGAATCAGGCCGCAGGTCACCGTGTCGGAGTTCTCCTGAGATAAGAAACTTGCCTGCCATGCACCAAAACATCGGTTTGAGATTTACTGTCAGATTTATTGCAAAATGCAGGCGATTGATTCGAGTTTTTCCTCTCGACGTGCTGTCGTGATCCAAGTCTGCCCTGCCTCATTTGCGGAGTGCCTACTCTGGTTTGCCGTAGGCGTGATCCTTGTAAACCTTCTGGATGAAGTCAAAAGCCAGCTTTTTCTTTCCGTCTTCTGCGATCAGTCCCTTGCGGTTGTATCCGTC
>PMXH01000381.1 GCA_003165855.1 Acidobacteriaceae bacterium
CCACGAATCGATCCAGTACTTTTGTCCCCCGTCGCGAGGACGCTTCGCCCCAGCTTTTGGCCGCGAAGATCATGCAAGGATCGACGCGATTCCAGAGTGTGGCAGAACCGGCGGCTTCCAAGCTGGCCACTATAGCCCTATGTCAACGGTCGGCAATAAGGGGGTTGGTGGAAGTGAGGTGTTGGCGACGTTCCGCGGCTATGAACACTCTTGATTCGAATGGGTGGCTTCTCAGGATGCCGACAAAAGTCAACTCGCTCTGGCCGAATCCCCGGCCTCTGATCGCATTGCATTCGCCTTATNNAGTTCAGACTGCGTGGCGGAGGGAGAGGGATTCGAACCCCCGGTACCCTTTCAGGTACAGCGGTTTTCAAGACCGCCTGTTTCAACCACTCACACATCCCTCCGCGATCAAGAAGCGGAACACAGGTAGTATTTTACACTCGACCCCGCGCACTGCCGCGCCTACAGGCCGGAGGGGCCGTTGCGGGCTTGGAGCCGTCGCCACGTTAACGAAAACTGTACTATGCCCATTGGTCAGGGTTCGATTACTTATTGGATGAGGCCGAATGCCCGGGAATGAAACTCCATGACCTCGGCGAAGTGCGCCAAAAAATAGGTCAGGCTGTGGTCTCCGGCGTAAGGATGATACTCGTGCTTCACTCCTGCCTTTTGCAGTTGCTCGTGTAGTGCGGCTGCACCTTTCTCGAAACCGTAGTTGTCATCCTGCCCGCAGTTGAAATAGATTGCCAGTCGCCGCAGGGCAACCCTGTTTCTGTCCGCAAGAACGAACGGGCTATTGTCCTTCCAGTGTTGCACCGCGATCGGACTTCCGAAAACTGTTGCCAGCAGCTTCCCAAGCGAAGCGCCGGAGCGAGCCGCGGAATCGAGTTCCTGCGGAGATTCCGTAATCAATGCGGCACTTTGAGCGCTCACGGCCGAGAACATCTCTGGATGAGAGAAAGCGAATCGCAGCGCACCATAACCACCCATAGAGATGCCGCTGATCGCCCGATTATTTCGTCCTTTGCCGATGCGGTATTTTTTTTCGATGAGAGGAACGAATTCTTGTAGAAAAAAGTCACTGTAGCGCACCGAGCCGTCGGCGGAATTGACGTAGAAAGTGCGCCCGCCCTCCGGGGCGACAATGAGAAATTCTCCCATCTTGTGCTGCCGCCGAAGATCGTCGAGCAGGGTCCATCCTCCGCTGTTGAAGAGGGTTCTCTCGTTGTCGCCCAGGCCATGAAGAAAGTACAGCACGGGATAGGTTCGGGCAGGATGGCTGGTTGCACCCGCATCGTAGCTGGCGGGAAGATAGACGCAGTAGTGGACCGGATATTTCAGAATCCGGCTGTTTAGCGCGTTGCAGTCAATCCGGCTTTGAGCGTGAAGCGGAAGGCAAACCGCGAAGGACGCAAACAAGAGGATGATTCGGAGAATGCGATCCATCGCTTCAGTTTACTCGTAGCGTAAGGCTTGGACAGGATCGAGGCGGGCGGCGCGGGCCGCCGGGTAGAGGCCTGAGATCAGACTTACCCCGAAGGAAAACAAGATGGCGAACGCCACCAGCCACCATGGTACCGACCAGAAATGTTCCGGCGGGAAAGACTGGCTCTTGAGATAGACGTTCGTTCCCAGGTTGATGGCCTGGCCGATCGTCCAGCCCAGAGCGACCCCGACAACGCCGCCGAGAAGGCCCATGGCGCCCGCTTCCGCAAAGAAGAGTTTCTTCACATCACTATCGCTGGCTCCGATGGCTTTCATAATGCCAATTTCGCGGCGGCGCTCAAGAATGGCCATCACCAGCGTGTTTACGATTCCGATGGAGGCGACGACCAGAGCGAGGCTGCCAAAGATTCCGAGAAACGCATACAACACTTTGAAGAACTGCTGGATGCTGCGGCTGGCGTCAAGAATCGAGAAGGTGTTGAAGCCCATCTTCTTGATGGTGTCTTCCACCTTCCGCACTTGGTTTGGGTCATTCACTCGCACACTCACCGAGGAATAAACCGGCTGATCGGTGGCCGCGCGAGAAATCTCTCGCAGGTCCGTGGGCTGCATCACGTGCAGACTCTCGGCCAGCTTGAGCGGGAGAAAAACTCGTGCCCGGGTTGGCCCGCGCATGCTCTCGGGATCGAGATCGGCGACGCCGACAATCTTCAGCTTCAGTTCGCGGGAAACCACGGAATAGGCGGCGTCGGCAAGACTCTCGGCGCCAGGGGCGGCTGCATTGTCGTGCGCAGTTGCAGAGGGCGCGCTTTGTGCTGCCTCGCGCTGCGCATAGCGCATGGTCAATTCCTTGCCCAGAAGCGGGGCAGCCAATTCCGCCACGTTGGTTTCGTCAACCCCAGGCTTGGGAGTCCTGCCTAGCAGTTCTTCGGCGAAAGTCTTTTGGAGAATCGCTTCGGGCGCCATGTCGGACGAGAAAAACTGTCCCTGCACAGTCTCAAATGCATCATTCGATTTCGCGGAAGCAGGCAGCGCCGCGATTGTCGTCAAGTGCGGCTTGTCTTCGTAGCGGAGTTCGGTGATGAAGCGGATATCAGGATACGCTTCAAGCACGTTGGGCAGATGTTCGATTTCGATTCGCGTGGGCTCGTCGAGGGTGCGGCTTTCGGCTGGGGCTGGCCCACCGCGCTCTTCTTCGCGGCCGAAGTTTCGCAGATCGCGGCGGGAGGTGACGAGCACGGTGTCGAATAAACCGGACTTCATCAGGCGGCGCGACGCGAGTTGTTGCAGCCCGATTCCCAAAGAAAGCATCGCGACCAGAGACGCCACGCCAACCGATATGCCAACGGTGGTTAGCGAATTTCGCAGAAGAGATTCGCGCAAATTGCGCACGGCGAGTTCCGCCAGGTCAGGAAGCTTCACGGCCGCCCTCCACCAACTCCGGCTTGATCCGCTGCATTGACGGCCGAATTCGATTCATCGCCCACCAGCTTGCCATCCGCCAGGAAGATAAGGCGCTGCGCGTAGCGCTCGGCCAAAGCACGCTCGTGCGTCACCATAACCACTGTCATTCCCAAGTGCTGGTTGAACTCGCGGACCATATTCATGATTTCAGTTCCGGTATGGCTGTCGAGATTGCCCGTGGGTTCATCGGCGAGCAGGAGTTGCGGCCGGTTGATCAGCGCCCGGGCTAATGCTGCCCGTTGTTGCTCCCCGCCGGAAAGTTCGCTGGGACGATGGTTCATGCGTCCTTGCAGCCCAACTCTCGTAAGAGCTTCCCGTGCCAGACTGTCACGCTTTCCGCGCTCGACCTCCGCGAAGCGCATTGGCAGCTCCACATTTTCCGCGAGCGTCATGCTGGCGATTAGGTTGAACGATTGGAAAACCATTCCCACGGTATGCAGGCGATATCGGGCAAGCTCTTCGCGGGAGAGTTGCGCCAGATCGCGTTCCTGCACAATCACGCTGCCCGATGTAGGGCGGTCGAGGCCAGCGATCAGATTCAATACGGAAGACTTTCCGGAGCCGGAACTGCCGAGGAGGGCAACGAATTCGCCAGCTTTCACGCTTAGCGTCACTCCATCCACGGCTCGGATGAGAGTCTCGCCCATGCGGTAATGGCGGCAGAGTTGTTCCGCATGAATCGCTGGAGTGGCGATCATCGCAGTGCTGGTCCGAGCGGATCTATCCGTGCTGCTCATAGGCCTAGCGGACCTCTCCTCTGAGCACACGCAACGCGTCTGCCGGTTTAACCTCGCCGTTGCGCGCCGAACCGGAGCTGCCGTTGCCGTTTACCTCCTCAAGCTTGTCTCCCTCACCCGGAGCGAGAAACAGGTTATCTTCCACCCCATGCTGCCTGGTGTAGAGATCGTAGTAGCGGCCTCGCGCGGCATAGAGCTGCTCATGCGTTCCTCGCTCCATGATTTGTCCCTGCTCCATCACCAGAATCTGGTCGGCGCGGCGGATGGTCGAAAGCCGGTGTGCAATCACAAACGTGGTCCTTCCCTGCATGAGATAAGAAAGTCCGTGCTGGATCATCTGCTCCGATTCGGAGTCGAGGCTGGAAGTCGCCTCGTCGAGAATCAAGATGCGCGGCTCGGCCAGAATAGCGCGCGCAATCGAAATGCGCTGCCGCTGGCCACCGGAGAGCTTCACGCCGCGTTCGCCCACAACCGTGTCATATTTATCGGCAAAAGATTCGGCAAACTCATCCACACGCGCGATCCGGCAGGCACGCAAGAATTCTTCTTCACTTGCAGCGGGACGTGAAAACACGACATTCTCGCGAATCGTTCCGTCAAACAAAAACGATTCCTGCAACACGACTCCGAGACGTGTGCGGTAGCAGTCGAGACGAACCGTGCTCAGGTCCGTGCCATCCACGAGAATCGTCCCTTTCGTGGGCACGTAAAAGGCGGAGACCAGGCCAATGGTCGTCGACTTTCCCGAGCCGGACGATCCAACCAGCGCCGTCACCGTGCCGGGCTCAGCCCGGAAGGAAAGGTTACGCAGAACTTCGCGAACTCCATCGTAGCTGAAACTTACATCGTCGAACTCCACCGTGCCGCGAATGTCGTTCAGCGCTACGGTGCGCTTGGGGTCTTGATCCTCTGGCCGCTCCCGCATAATCTCCTGCGTCCTCTCGAGCCCAGCCAACGCCTCGGTGAGCTGGGTACCGATGGAAACGATCTGCATGATGGGCGCAATCAAAAAGCCTAACAGCAAGATGTAGGAGACGTAATCGCCGACCGTCATCGACCCGGAAGCAATCTGGTGCGCGCCAACCCACATCGTGACAGCGCCCACTACTCCAAGCAGCACACTTGCGGAGAGACTCATCACTGAAGTTGCAGTCAGGGTGCGCATCACGTTGTCCAGCAGGCGTCGCACGCCAGTGGCAAAGATCGCTTCTTCTCGCTCCTCGGCGTGATACCCCTTGATCACGCGCACGCCGCCGAGTGATTCCGTGAGACGGCCTGTGACTTCGGCGTTAATCTTGCCGCGCTCGCGAAAAATCGGCCGAATCGTCGCGAAGGCTTTGTTGAGTGCCACGGCAAAACACGCCAGCGAGCCCACAGCGATCAGCGTCATTTGCGGGCTGGTGCGGAGCAACAAAACCAGCGCAATCCCGGATGTGACCAGGCCTCCGGCAAAATCGACCAGGCCCGTGCCCAGCAGGTTACGCACCCCCTCCACATCGCTCATGATGCGGGACACCAGACTGCCGGTCTTGTTCACGTCGTAAAAGGCAACTGGAAGGCGGGAAATATGGGCCTGCACCTGTTGGCGCAGTTCGGTGATCAGTCGCTGCGCCGCCTTCGATAACGATTGCGTGAGCGAAAAAGATGTGACGCCCTGAACCAAAGTCGCCGCTAACACGACTAGAACCAGCGGCTCGAGTTTCTCCATGTGGTGCTTGTTGATGACCGTGTCGATCAAGAACCTGCTGGAGTATGGCAACACGAGGGCGGCGACGCGGTTGATCACCATCAACACGAAGCCGAGCGCCAGCAACCAACGCCGGGGACGCATCAGCTTCCAGACTTCCGGCAGGACGGCCCTGAGTCTTTGGACCTTGGGGGGCTTCGGCAGCTGTTTGGGATCAGAACTCAACTTGTAATTGGACTCCGCCAGACCTGCATTGGCTTCATTATTACTGCATTGTGACATGTCTGGGCCGCGCGTTGTATCCTCGGGGCGTGTCTCGTCCGCCTTCGCCGGAGCGCTCTCCAACCCTGGGCCTGTTGCTGGGCTTGATCGTCACGCTCGCAGCGGTCGTGGCGTATTCCGCTTACATCACCTGGCAAGTGGCAGGCTTGCGCAAGCTTCAGTCTGAATTGATTGATCGTAATCGCAGAGATTCCCTGCAGTTGCTGCGCATCCAGAATGACTTGAATCTGCTCGCAGTCGCGATGCGGGACATGATTGACAACGACGAACCGTATCCACTGACAGCCTGGTCGGCGCAGTTTCAGCGCATCCGCACTGACCTGGACGATGCCATGCGCCTGGAGGCCGGGTTGGCGCCGACCAGCCGGACGCTGGAGCAGAGCGCGTCGCTCAGCAGTTCGCTGACACAATTCTGGGACGCGGTCG
Source organism: Acidobacteriaceae bacterium (assembly GCA_003165855.1). GTDB lineage: Bacteria > Acidobacteriota > Terriglobia > Terriglobales > Acidobacteriaceae > Sulfotelmatobacter. Next base: position 6,046 of record PMXH01000381.1, read on the forward strand.
ACCGCACGTTTGCGCTGGCCGGCGAGGGAAGAGAAAAAGATGCTAGGGGACAGATCCAGCTTTCGTTACAGGCGCGGCAGGCGGCCCTGAGCACGACGGTTGCTCGTTTTCTGGTGCAGAACAGCGAGAACGAGGAACAGGCAGCAGTGCGCATCGTCCAGATCTATGACCGTGTGCAGCGGCAAGTTTATGTGTTCCTGGCCGCGACGCTGGCTGCGATCCTGCTGACTGGATTTTCCATGATTCGGTGGAACCGGAGGTTGTTTGCGCGCATGGCTGAGCTTTCGGAGCGGCGCAGCGAACTGGCGCAGAAACTGATTGCAACGCAAGAATCGACTCTGCGTTATATTTCTCGCGAGTTGCACGACGAATTTGGCCAGATTCTGACGGCGATGGGATCGATGCTCGGCCGCGCCGGAGCTCATGCTCCGGAAGGTTCGTCTCTACGGACCGACTTGCAAGAAGTCCGTCAGATCGCCCAGGACACGCTGGACCGCGTGCGGAGCCTGTCGCAGGCGCTGCATCCGGTGATGCTGGATGAGGCCGGGCTGGAGGCCACACTCGACTGGTACATCCCGACCGTAGAAAGACAGACGGAAATTGCCATATCCTATGAGAAGCTAGGCCAACCGTTTACAGTGGACAGCAGTGCGGCAGTGCAAATCTACCGGGTGCTCCAGGAAGCGTTGAACAACCTCGCGCGGCACTCCGGCTCCAGGCAGGCATGGGTGCGACTGCGTTTTCTGCCTGCGACGCTGGAGTTGGAGGTGGAAGATCACGGTGTAGGCTTCAGCGGCCGGCCTGCGAAGCAGGGCATCGGACTGGTCGCAATGCGCGAGCGCTCTGAATTGATGGGCGGGCGAATTGTATTTTCCGCTCCTGCCGCGGGCGGAACGTTGTTGCACCTGACCGTTCCCCGAGAGAAAGTTGAGTCCCGGGACAAAGATTAGAGATTGAGGATTAAAGATCAAAACACAAATATGACAAAGAAGATTACGGTATTGCTGGTCGATGACCATAACCTGGTGCGGCGAGGATTCCGGCGCATTCTGGAGGATGAGCCGGACATGACAGTGGCCGGCGAGGCTGGCGACGGCCTTTCCGCCATCAGACTCGC
>PMXH01000562.1 GCA_003165855.1 Acidobacteriaceae bacterium
ATCAATGCCGCGCCCACCAACCTTGGGGGCATTCCCACGCTCAACCACTTTCTGGTGGGAAGCGGGCAGTGGGGGTTCGTGGGTGGAAAGGGATTTTTTCTTGTCGGTCCGGCTTATGACAGCGCCAGCAATTGTTTAACGCTGTTCGAAGTCGTGTTCATGGAGACTGCCGGATACATTATCGTCGGCGCGGTGTGCGAGCGGATCACCTTTTGGGCATTCCTGCTTTGCGAGCTCTTCATCGGCGCGATCCTTTATCCGATCTCTGGCTGCTGGACGTGGGGCGGGGGATGGCTTTCGCAAGTTGGGTCCACCTTGAACCTTGGTCACGGCTACGTCGACTTTGCGGGATCGACGGTAGTCCACGCCGTGGGCGGTTTCTGCGCCATGGCTCTCGCCATTATTCTAGGTCCGCGTCTGGGTAAGTATGGACCTGGGGGGAAGATCCGGGTCTTTGCCGCGCACAACATCGTATACGTGGTGACCGGCACATTCATCCTGCTCTTTGGATGGATGGGATTTAATCCTGGTTCCACTCTTGGAGCAACGGACCTTCGCATCTCCGTAGTCGCTGTGAATACCAACCTGGCCGCCGTAGCAGGCTCCGCAGCCGCGATGCTGCTGTGGTACTGGGTGTTCGGCAAGCCGGACATCACCATGGCTTGTAATGGGATGCTGGCGGGATTGGTCGCAATCACCGCGCCATGCGCTTTCGTGTCTCCCACATCGGCGACAATCATTGGCGTGCTGGCGGGATGCCTGGTTTGCGCCGGCGTCATCTTCAACGACCGGGTTCTCAAGATCGATGATCCCTGTGGAGCGATTTCTGTCCACGGTTACTGTGGATGGCTGGGTGCCGTCAGTGTGGGGATCTTTGCCGATGGCGCTTATGGCGCGGGATGGAATGGCGTGGGCGCGACGTCTTATCTGGGACGAGCCGGCCAGGGAGTGACGGGGCTAATTCATGGGGACACGCGCCAGTTCTGGTGCCAGCTCATGGGAGCAACGCTGTATGCGGCGTGGGCGTTCGGTGCAACCTACGCGGTCTTCTGGTCCGTCAACAAAGTGAAAAGCATGCGAGTTGCGCCGGAGGTCGAAGAAGAAGGCCTCGACGTTCCCGAGTTCGGAATGCTGGGCTATCCCGAAGATGCGGTAGTTACATCGCCGTACTGAGCGCGGTGGGGCGCCACCCGATCAGTCTGCGTCCGCGAGGAGTCACACCCGACCCTGCTCTCGGTAGGCGATTCTTGTTTCCGGATCGAGCAACGCAGACTGATTCTGCCGGTCCGATCGAACGTATTCCGCGCCGATCGTGAAATTCGGCGTAAATACTTCCTTTGCGCCAAGCACACGCTACAATGTCGAGCATAAACCGCTGGCCTAGGCTGGCTTGCGCGACACTGGGAAGCTTTCGCTTTGCCACGTGTCGCTGCCGGACCGAGAGGAGCGAACATGCACACGCCTCGAGAAGAGCAAAAGGAAACTCAGGAGCAACATCTTGTCCGCCTTGGCCTTGGCCTCGCTAACTGGAGTGAACGGTGGTTTCCAGATCCGCTGATTTTTGCGCTGCTCGGAATCGTGGTGGTCTTTGTGGTTGGCCTTCTGCTTCATCAGAGTCCCGCCAAACTGGCCATCCAGGGTGGGAAGAACTTCTGGTCCCTGGTACCGTTCACCATGCAGATGGTGATGATCATCGTCGGGGGATATGTCGTTGCGTCGACGCCGATCGTGTATCGCGCCATCCGCGCCTTGGCGGGAATTCCGAAGACGCCGCGGCAAGCCGTCGCCCTGGTGGCGCTTTTTTCCATGTTGACCTCGCTGATCTCCTGGGGTTTGAGTCTGATTTTCAGCGGGCTCTTTGTTCGTGAACTGGCCCATCGCGTCAAGGGACTGGACTACCGTGCCGCTGGTGCCGCGGCGTATCTTGGGCTGGGAGCGGTCTGGGCGATGGGATTGTCTTCTTCCGCCGCCATGCTGATGGCGACCAAGTCGGCCATGCCGCCGACATTGTTCAACATCAGCGGTCTGATCCCGCTCACCCAAACTCTCTTCCTTTGGCCCAGCATCGTGACCACGGCGATCCTGATCGTGCTATCGGTGGTAATCGCATACTTATCCACGCCGTCGCCGGAAAATGCCAGAACTGCGGAGTCCTACGGCATTCAATACGAGCCAATTCGCTCGAGCCTCGAGGTCAGAAGCAAGCCTGGCGAGTGGCTGGAATACAGTCCGCTGCTGACGATTCTAGTTGCCTCGCTGTTGTGCTGGTATCTGATCGATGTGTTTCGCACCTCTCCGCAAGGCGCGCTGGCAGCGCTGGACCTAAATACCTACAACCTAATGTTCATCACAGTTGGTCTCTTGTTGCACTGGCGCCCGAAGCGCCTTATGCGAGCAGTAGTGGAGTGCATTCCAGCGACCGGTGGTGTGCTCATCCAGTTCCCGTTTTACGCCGTGATCTTCGGAATGATTGTGGGAACCGGGATCGCAGATGCGCTGGCGAAGCTCTTCGCTTCGATCAGCACCCATAACACGTATCCGCTACTGGTAGCGGTGTATTCGGCAGTGCTCGGGGTTTTCATCCCCTCCGGCGGCAGCAAGTGGGTCATCGAAGCGCCGTACGTGCTGCAGGCCGCGAATCTGCACCAGGTGCATCTGGGCTGGGTGGTGCAGATCTACAACGCGTCGGAAGCCCTGCCCAATCTGGTGAATCCCTTCTGGATGCTGCCTCTGCTGGGCATATTGAAATTGAAGGCCCGCGACATCGTGGGATATGGAGTGCTGCAGCTAATGGTGCACATACCGGTCGTGTTCTTCCTGTGTTGGCTGTTTGCTCGGTATATTCCGTACTTGCCGCCCATGAAATAGTGGACGGAGAGACCTGGGCGCCGTTCGGTGCGTAAGATAAGTATAGATTTGAGATCCAGGGGAGCGAGTGGCCATGGCGACACAGAACGAAAGCAGTCCCGAGCAAGATCCGGTTCAGGCAGCAGCACACATTGCAAGCGCTCGCCAGATTCTGAAGGCACTGCAAGAGAAGATCGGCGAGCATCCCGAACTCGGCGCGGCCATTACGAAACTGGAGATGGCCTTGAATGTTCTGGCTGTAAAGACCGGCGGACTGCTGTAGCCGCGACCAAGTGAAAGAACGCAGCAAAAAACCTCGGCCGCCCGGTGGTCCTGGCTGATTGCGCCTGGATCCGGGCGGCCGGTGTTCGAGTGGTCCTTGGTTGCGACGGCCGACGAGGCTGGTTCGCCCTTGCTGGCCACGCGTTTGCACTTATGACAGGAAGAACTCTTTAGCTAACGGCAGCCACTCCTGGTCTGGAATCTGGGCGGAGACGTTGTCCACGGCTACTCCACCATCCTGGGCCATCGCACCCAGCGCCATCGTCATCGGCATGCGGCGCTGCAAGCGGCTTGCCGACTCTTCTGTCCACCAGCGGGCGAGCGCGCCGCCCAACAGATTGCGGAAGCTGGTCTTGGCGTCGGGCGCCTGCACCGTTACCAACCAGCCGTCGCCGTAGGGATCCCGCAGTGCCAGCGTTGGATCCTTCGTGATCGCTTCGTTAATGTCAGACACGCTGCCTTCGATCGGCGAAACCATATCGACGGCGCAACCGTCGCGATGAATGGTGCACATCTTTTGGCCCTGGCGAATCCACTGGCCGCGTTGTGGCAGCGTGAAGCGCTCCACCGTGCCGGTCAGCTTGGTGGCAAAATCATCCATGCCCACCCGCACCAGGCTGGGGCTCTCGCTCAATGCCCAAGTGTGACCGGGATGGTAGCGCAGATTTTCTGGGACCTTGAAACCGCCCACCAAGGCGGGCTGCAGGCGCGGCGCAGTCTCCTGCTTGGCTGCGGCGACCTGCAATGCGGGTTGCACAACCGCGTGGCGGCTGCGGAAATGATCGATCAGTAAGAAGCTAGCGAATGTGAAGAGAACCAGTAGGACTGTCATAAGTCACCTCGTCGGAGGGCCGTCTAGCGAGCCACTCAACACTTTTCTAAAGGCAATCGCCGTGCCAAAACGAATCGAGCCGCGAATCAGAGTGTTGGGCATGGCGATCTCCCACGAAATCATGCGGATGGAGGGAATACGACTTAGTGGCGCGGTCTACTGCGATGAGATTGTCAACACGACTTTGATGGAAATCGCAACAGGGCAAAGCCTGTGTTTGCAGCGTTGGGAGCTGAACGAAGTGATTGATGCTTTGCAATCAATCAGTTACCGATTCATCGCATATAGCTGAATCTCGCAACAGCCACGTTGAAGAATGCAACGCCGGAAAGCACCCAGCGCGTCGTCGACGTGAACATCACGCCACTCTAGTAATCCGGAACGAGACCACGAAAGAGGTAGATCTATTTTCTTCGGCAGTGGTGCAACAAGCGTGGCGGAGGGAGAGGGATTCGAACCCCCGGTACCCTTTCAGGTACAGCGGTTTTCAAGAAGTACCTTTCTCGGCGCCCTCACTTGTTGTGAAGCACTTACAGTCGGAGTCGATGCCTCTAAGTCGGGCTAGATACCTCTCACTCGGCAGTTATTGTGCTCCGCTTTGTGCTCCAAATTCCGGTCCCACTCCGCCTGGAAGAATCTCAGATCTCAGAAATCAGGCCAATGTGGAGTTGCCGCACCAGAAAACGTTTTCCAGTTCCGAGTGATGGTTTGCCACATAAAACCCTATCTCTCACCTTGTCGCACAGCAATCTCTGACCAACGGTAACCTTGCTGCACCTCCTGAGGGGAAGTAACGTGCTAAATGAGGATACATCCTCGACACGAGGCGCCATCTGTGACCAGCAGTATCTCCTTCAAGTCAATCGCAGGTTCTTTTGCCAGTTATCTAAATTCTCCCTCCACAGTGCTTAAGATTAGCGTCCTAGGATTACTGCTGGTCGTGACAAGCGGCCTCGCCATAGGGGCTGATCAGAAATCGAATCCCAACCCATGCAACCTCACCGCAGACGAAGCCACTGGCTTGAGCGGCGACATCAGCACTGACGTCCGCGCATCGCGCAACTATATGGGTACCATCGCGGAGATGCTCAAGGCAGAAAAGTTCGAGGAGATCGATTGTCTTGCGGATCGCGCGCGTTCGAACAAAGAAAGATTTTCCGGCGGCACGTGGAAGATTCACGGACTATACGGCGGGCTCCATGAGCCGGTTCAATATCCGCTGCACGCTACGCATGAGGATTGGAACAACCTTTTGCAGCATCTCCAACATTGGGTAACCGCGCGTCCGAAATCCATTACTGCGCGTGTGGCGCTGGCTCACGCCTACATTTCATACGCCTTTGATGCCCGCGGTACTGGTGCCTCCACCACCGTTAGCGACAGCGGATGGAAGTTATTCGGGGAACGCATCGCGGAAGCCAAGCGCATCCTCGACGAAGCCTCGGCCCTTCCCACCAAGTGTCCGGAGTGGTATGTCGACATGCTCCTGGTAGGGCAGTACCAAAGCTGGGATGTCGCTGAAGAGCGCGCGCTCTTCGAGGAGGCAGCCAAGTTCAATCCCGGTTATTACGATTACTACCTCGACCTCGCCGACTACTTGCTGCCCAGATGGAGCGGGCAGGACGGGGATACCGAACAATTCCTGCAGCAAACCGCCGACCGCATTGGCGGAGATGAGGGCGACATTCTCTACTTTCAGGTCGCAAGCTCAAAGTACGTGATATGCGGCTGCCAAGAAGATCCAAATTTGTCCTGGGAAAGAATCGAGCGGGGCTTCGAGGCATCCGAGAAGCGATATGGAGTCTCCATGCTGAACTTGAACCGCATCGCTTACCTAGCCACTAGTTTTGGCAAGAGCTCCCCTATCGTCGCGGACAAAATCCTCAGCCGCATCGGCGACCAGTGGGACGAGGAAACATGGGGAAGGAAAGAGGACTTTGAAACGGCGAAGCAATGGGCGGTTCAGACAGCGCCTTTTGAGGTGAAGCTCCTTGCCATGGAATCCTCTGCGGAAGCCAACATGAAAACGCCGGAGGGCCCTCAGTACAAGGCCTCTTTCGAGAAAGCCTATCGAGGCTTGATACAGGAGTGTGTGAGCACGGATGGTGGCAGCGTGGATCGGTGGCAGGGCGCATTCGAGGTGCTGACTAGCGTGGGAGCAAAAGGCACGGTCGAGGACAGCAAGATCTACTCGATGGGCCCGGTTGTCGCCTGTCTGTTCAAAAGACTGCAAGCACTCGAGCAGGAAAAGGCGACGCCGTTTCCTCCACCGCCGCAAGCTCCCTATTGGGTAAGGCTAGATCTGCACTGGGCAGAATTTGCTCCAGTCGCGGCCAGGTGACGGCTCTGGGGGTCAGAACCGATCTGCAGCCCAACTGTTGTAATCAGCGTTTACACTCTTTGAGAATTGGCAGTCAGGGTCAGTGAGTGAAATGGCGATTTCCTAACAATTGGCCAAAAGGCAACCTGGGCGAGCCGGATTCGACGAAGAACTGTTCCAGGTTAGCGCCACCTAACAGGCCCTGACCGATACTACTTGATTAGCGGCCGCCTATATCTAGAGAGATCGAAGCCTCCATCCACTCTCCGCAAGAGCTACCTCGGATTAAGGAAGGAATCATTCGGTGGCAGGACAAGCAGTTTCCGGTCACGTGACCGGAGGACCGGAGTGCGTAGGCCGCATCCTTTCGCGTACTCTTTGAAAGAGTGGGACTGCCGCCAGCTTCCGTCATGACCTCAGCGACAAGCGTGGAGCGGTTCTGGTGAACGANNGAATATGAATATGAAAGTGATGTTAGGAATTACCGTCCTCGCTCTCGCTATCATCGCGGGTTACCCGGTCGGCTCGACGGACTTGAGGAGTCGTCTACTGGAAGACGACATCAACGATCTCGCTGCGCAGCTCGACACCCGGACCGGCCTCGGTACCTCAAAGTCCGATGACGATTACCGCAACGCCGTAGTTCGCAAAGCGATGGAGCACGGGATCGATCTTCAGCCGAACCAGGTAACCGTGGAACGCAGCGTCTCAGAGCACGAATCCATCCTCTACCTCGCGGCCGACTACTCGGTCCCAGTTAGCATGCTGGGTTTCTCTTTCAACCTCCACTTCAATCCTTCCAGCAGAAAAAGCCTCCTCTTTTAGGGAACCCGCGCGGGTAGCCCATACAAGCCTGGTTTTGGTAATGAGTCGCAGTCACCGTATGGCACTAGCTGTAGAACCGTTTCATCTGTCACGCTACGTTGACGAACAAGCTTTCCGCTACAGCCATCCCAAGGACGGCAACCGCAAGCTGACTGACGCTGACCGCTTCGCTGAGTGAGTCGTAGCGTTAGAGCTTAGTTCTTCTTTAAAGGCTTATCTAATGAGGCCTTCAGAGATGCGAATGCACGCTTCTGGTAAGGCTCTGCATCCTTGCGTGTGAACACCGGAGCTACGATCTGGAGAGAGGATCGAGCCGCATCATAGTCTGCGCGGCGATAAGCTATTTCGCCTTGTGCCAGAGTTACGCCGGCACCCCAATCGGGATCGCCCGCGAGTTGTGCGACGGCCGGAACATCGATCTGCTGCAAAAGCCTCGCCGCCTCGTCTAATTTACCCAAGCCCATCAGGCAGCTCGCCAAAGAATAGGCGGCGCCTCCAGTCAATCCAGCACGCGGTCCGAATGCTTTCACGGACGACTCATAGGCTTGGCGCGCATTGGATTCGCCTTCCCGATAATGCCCGGCGCGGCATTGTGCAAGCGAACCATCGGCGAGCGTGCCCACCGCAAAAAAGGAAAGCGGACCCTGCTTACGCACGGCTATTTCGTGGATGGCCAAATCGTCGTGAATAGCATCATCCCAAAGCTCAAGGCTACCTTCCGACTGCGCCCGCGTCGTCAACAACTGCATAGTGAGTTCGTGATCGGGGCCCAGGCGGGACAAAAACTCTGGATAAACAGCGTTCGCTTCCTGAACCGCCTCAGCGTGCTTATTCTGAATCATGAAGGCTTGCGCCAGATTCAGGCGAACCCGTAACACGTTGGGACTGTCGGCACCCGCGACCCGCGTGAAGGCGGCAATGAGATCGCGAAAGGTCTGCTCCGCCTTGGCTCCTTCACCCATGCGGATGTAGGAAAATCCCAGCCTCTGTTTGAACGTCAGACGCGCACTTTCGTCGAACTCAGGTAGAAGGCTAGCCTGGTCGACCGCGGTCTGAAAGTTTTCTGCCGCGGACTTCGCATTGTTTTCGATGAGCGCGACCATGCCCTGCGCTGAGGCGAGCCAAACCGGCAGATCAGGCCGCGGATGCTTCAATCTTGCCATCAGCGCTTTTTGTTGCTCGAGAATCGACTTGGCCAGCGGAAGCGAGTCCTTCTCGTAGCTGCGCGCCTCCAGTGTGCTGCGCTGCAACTCAACCACGATTGCGTCCTGTGAGAGCTCGCCATCCGCCTGCTTGAAAAGGGCAACCGCCCGGTCGTACTCCTGTCGGGCGTCGGAATAATCCGTTCGATTATCGAGAGCGCGGGCAATCGTTTGGTGCAGATGAGCCGCGATCAGAGGTTCGTCCTTGAATTTCCGGTCAATGCTGGGCGACGCCCCTTTAATCGCATCCATGAGAGACTCGCCGGTCTTGCCACTTACGAATGGATTGCTGCGCGCCAACAAATCTTCGGAGAGAAATCGGTTGATGGAGTTAGCAATCGCGGTCTGGCGCTTGGCGTTATCGCGCTCGCGCGCGGCTCTGCGATAGAGCACCGAGCTGAGCGCAACTCCAGTCGCCAATGCGATCACCGCAAACACAACCCACGGCCGGCGCGCGCGGGTTTCCGCTAGCTTACGCTCGGCGACCTGAGCCCGAAGTTTCGCGGCTTCTAGTTCGTTTCGCCGAATCCGGCGCTCTTCCCAGGTGAGCAGACGGTCCACCAGAACCGCGGCGCTATTGATCCGTTTTGCGGGATCGCCGCAGGCGGCATCCGCAATATCCTCGCGCAGCAATGGATCGTCAATTTCTGCTTCCCAGCCCGGCGCCAGAGGCTTCCGGAAATCGCCAACCGTCAACTGGTAGAGAATGACGCCAAGGGCATAAACATCCGCTCCGGCACTGGGAGACTGGCCGGCCAAAACTTCTGGTGCCAAATACATCAAGGTTCCGGTCAAAGGCTGGGTGTCAAGGGAGGCAGTCTGAGTAAATCCCAGGTTCGTGATTCCTAATGCATGAAGCCGCGACGGATCGAACAAGGAAGCGCTGCCGAAATCGGCGAGCTTGATCTGCCAGCCCCCGGTGGTCTTTGGCACCACTAGAATGTTGGCCGGCTTCAGGTCTTTATGAAGCACTCCAATGTCGTGAGCAGCGGCAACTGCCTGAGCGACATCGATCAGCAATTGTAGGCGGGTGTTGTGAGGGATTTTGCCCAGACCTCCCTGTGCTTCCGCCCATTCCGCCAGGTTGGTTCCGGCGTACTCGCTTTCCAGGGAAAAAGGAGCAGTCTCGAAATTCCATTCCAGGATTCGAACAAACTCCGGCCGATCTCCTAGGGACTCCCGCAAGAATCGAGAGACAGTGATCTCTCGCTTCAGACCCTTCAATCGCTGTCCGTCGGCCGCGAACTTAAAGACTCGCCGTTCGTGAGTTTTGGGATTCTCTCCGAGCCAGACTTCGCTGGATCCGGAAACGTCCATGGGTCGGGTGAGTCGCCATTGGTCCCGGCCGGGAACCGCGTCACCGGGCTTGAATCCAAGCTCGGGACCGAGGGCCGCCGCAACGGTCTTGCAATATACCGGAACGGCTAGCCGATAGCCAACCCGAGGAACGGTGACAATGACTGGATGTTCCTCATCTCCCATCGCCTTACGTAGTTTAGAAACGGCGGTCGCTAACGAACCCTCAACCACCGTTACCTCTGGCCAGACAGACTCCAGTAATTCTTCCTTGGCCACAACCTCGCCAGCATGGAGAAGGAGCTGCAGCAGGATATCTAAGGGCTTCGTTTCAAGATCGAGTGGTCTGCCTTTGTGTCGCAGTTCCCGCGCGAGTTCATCGAATTCGTAGCCGGCGAAGCGCCAGAGGCGCCCGGAACTGTCTGCAACTTCTTGCAGAGTCTGCTTATGATTCATAGGGTTAGCCACCCTTTAGAATTCTTAATAAATTCGTGAGGACATTCAGCGGGGGATGCTGTAGAGTGCTCGTCCAACGGCCACTGTGGGGCCGAAACATTGTGCCACGAACTGATTAGCTGAGCACGCAAAATTTTCTCTCCGGAGAGTCCCATGCGCACATCGACCTCTCGCCAAGCCGCACCTTGGATTACTGTCCTTTGCCTTCTTGCAATTCTTTGCAACTTTGCTGGTTTGGCCTCGGGGCAGGCTGCGGCAGGATCTAAACGCAATCTTTCTCAGCAACCACTGTTTAGCCAGCCCACGGCACCCAGCATGGCATCGGCACGGAGGACGAAGCCTAACGCACCACCTCCCACTACCACTAACACCTGGACGGGCAGTGGCTCAAACACCGACTGGAGCAATGCCAGCAACTGGAGTAATGGCGCGATCACCAGCGGCGAGAACATCCTTATCAACTTGACGGCTGCCGCTACGAGCGTGGACACCAGCAGTATCCCTGCTATCGGCAGCCTCACCCTAAGCAATGCGGGCGACTCCGCGACGATTCTGAACAATATCGTCCTGACGGTCGGTGGAAACATAACCAACAACGGAAGCCTCAACCTCAGCTCCATCGGCAACGTCACAGAGTTGGTGTTGGGGGGCAATGTAACGCTGAGTGGCACAGGTACGGTAACGCTCTCCAACAACTCCCAGAACTACATCTTTGGCACGACTGCCTTAGACCAACTGACCAACCAGGAAACGATTCAAGGTGCGGGGCAGATTGGCCATGGACAGATGGCGTTGGTGAACACTGGGACGATCAACGCTAACCAGTCGGCGGGGATGACGATCGACGCCAACGACGGATTCACTAACGCGGGAACGGTGGAAGCGACGGCGGGGGCCACGTTGCTTTTGTCGAACACTGGGACGATCAACAATACGGGTGGAACGATTTCGGCCAACGCCAGTACGGTGCAGGTAAACAGCACAGTGGTGAGTGGGGGCAGTGTGACGGTGACGGGGGCAGGAACTCTGCAGCTAAACACCGGCACGATTCACAGCGGGAGCACGTTGACCAATAGCTCCACGGGAACCATCGAGATCGAGTCTGGGACAAATGTGCTCGGCGGCACGATCAATAACTCGGCGGGCGGGACGTTCAAGATTGATAACAACGCAACTCTGGACCTGGAGGGCGGAAGCTACTCTCAGTTGGGGACGCTCCAACTGAACTCATCGGGAAACGTCACCGAGTTGGTATTGGAAGGGAATGTCACCCTGAGTGGAGGTGCAGTAACGCTGTCCAATAATTCCCAAAACTACATCTTCGGGCAGGTCTCGACCGATACGCTGACCAATAAGGAGACGATTTCCGGAGCAGGTCAGATCGGAAACGGGCAGATTACGCTGGTGAACTCGGGCACGATCAACTCCAACCAGTCGGCAGGGATCACGATCCACGCAAACGGTGGGGTGACCAACACGGGGACGCTGGAAGCAACTTCGGGATCGACGCTGGCGCTATCCAGTTCAGGGAATATCAACAACGCCGGCGGCACGATCATAGCGAATACCGGTACGGTGCAGGTCAACAGCTCGACGGTGAGCGCGGGAACCGTACAGCTGACCGGTGGGTCAACGCTGCAACTGAACACTGCGACGATTCACGGCGGCACGCTAACCAACAGTTCGACGGGCACGATCGAAGTGGCGTCGGGTGTGAATACGCTTGGTGGGACGATCAACAACTCGGCGGGCGGGACCTTCAAGATCGATAACAACGCGATTTTGGACCTGGAGGGCGGAACGTACTCGCAGTTGGGGACCGTGCAACTCAACTCGTCGGGCAACGTCACCGAGTTGGTGTTGGACGGAAATGTAACGCTTAGCGGGGGCGCAGTTACGCTGTCCAACAATTCCCAAAACTACATCTTTGGACAAATCTCTTCCAATACCTTAACCAACGAGGAGACCATTTCGGGTGCCGGGCAGATTGGCCATGGGCAGATGACGCTGGTGAATTCGGGCACGATCAACTCCAATCAATCGTCGGGGATCACGATCCAAGCCAACGGTGGAGTGACGAACACGGGAACCCTGGAAGCGACCTCTGGGGCGACACTGGCGTTGAGCAGTACTGGGGTCGTCAACAACAATGGGGGAACGATCACCGCTAACACCGGTACGTTGCAGGTGAACAGTTCAACGGTGAGCGGCGGAGCGATCACGCTGAATGGGGCATCTTTGTTGCAGTTGAATACCGGGGTCATTCACGGCGGGACGGTGACCAACAGTTCGACGGGCACGATTGAGATAGCGTCGGGCACGAATGCGCTGGGGGGAACGATCAACAACGCAGCGGGCGGCATATTGAAGATCGACAACAACGCAACTTTGGATTTGGAAGGCGGGACATACTCGCAACTGGGAGCGGTTCAGCTGAACTCATCGGGCAACGTTACCGAGTTGGTGTTGGACGGGGGTGTAACGTTGAGCGGCGGTACAGTAACGCTGTCCAATAATTCGCAGAACTATATTTTTGGGCAGATCTCGACCGACACTTTGAATAATCAGGAGACAATTCAAGGCGCCGGGCAAATCGGCCATGGACAGATGACGCTCGTGAACTCGGGAACGATCAACTCCAACCAGTCGTCGGGGATCACAATCCAGGCCAACGGCGGGGTCACCAATACGGGGGGGACGCTGGAAGCGACCTCCGGGGCCACTTTGGCACTGTCGAGCACAGGAGTGGTCAACAATGCCGGGGGCACGATTGCAGCCAACACCGGTACTCTCCAAGTCACGAATTCCACGGTGAACGGAGGGGCAATTACTCTGACCGGCGCGTCGTTGTTGCAATTGAATAGCGGGACGATTCATGGCGGCAGCACAATCACCAACAGTTCGACGGGAACGATCGAAGTGGTGTCCGGCGCGAACGTGCTCGGGGGAACGATAAACAATTCGACGGGCGGCATACTGAAGATCGATAACAACGCGACTTTGGATCTGGAGAATGGGACATACTCGCAATTGGGAGCGGTGCAATTGAACTCGTCGGGGAACTTTACCGAGCTAGTGATCGAAGGTCCCGTAACTCTCAGCGGCGGCACGATCACAATGTCGGGCAACGCCAACAACTTCATTTTTGGAGCTGCGGCTTCTGACATACTCACCAATCAGGAGACCATTCAAGGCGCGGGAAACATCGGCAATGGTCAAATGGGCCTGATTAACTCGGGAACTATTCTGGCCAACGCAAGCGGCAACCTGCTCATCAACGTCAGCAGCCAGAGCTTCAACAATACGGGGACTATTGAAGCGTCCGGTGCCACGCTAACTATCGAAGGGCCCGGAGTCACTTTCTTTACCAACGATAACCAGAGCACAGGCACGCTGACCGGCGGCACCTATATCGCGAATGGAAGCAACATTCAGTGGAATGCCGGGCCCAACGGGATCACTACGCTCGCGGCGAACGTAACGGAAGAAGGCGGCGGGGAACTGCTCAACACGAACAACAGCACGAATGCAATTGCAGGCTTGACCAGCATTACATCGGCCGGGGCTCTGACAATTGGCGGCCAGGCTTTCACCGACGCCGGCAGTTTCAGCAACGCTGGATCGCTTACTCTTCTCCCGGGCGAGAGTTTCACGGTCGGCTCTTTGAGTCAGATCAGCGGTGGCTCGCTGACAGCAGGAACCTATGTGCTCGACGCGAACTTGAATCTGTCCGGCACAGCCCAGACCATTACCGCAAATGCCGCCACCCTGACGCTGGCGGGCGGGACGATCGAGAATACTTCGAACAGTACGAATGCGTTAGCCGGCCTAGCAACCAACAGCGGCAAGCTGACAATCGCAGGCGCGAGCAACAATGTCTCGACCACAGCAGCGAGCTTCAGCAATACTGGCACGCTGACGATCAACGGCAACGATAGTTTCACGGCGGCCAAGCTGACTCAGATCAGTGGTACCACGCTTTCGGCTGGCACGTACGTGCTCGGCGGCAATCTGGACTTAACAACTGCCGGAATCAGCGTCGCCACCAACTCTGCTACTTTGACTCTGCAAGGTGGCACCATCAATTCCAACGGAGTCAATGCACTTTCCGCGCTCGCGAGAAATACAAAATCCTTGACCATCGCCGGCTCCGGTAACAGCGTTTCCACTACGGCGGCCACCTTTAGCAACTCAGGCACCGTGAATGTTCAAACGGGCGACACCCTCACGCTGACTGGCTCGGGACACAGCTACAAACAGACTGCGGGAACGACCACCGTCGATGGAACCCTGACGGCCACCAGCATCACGGCCACGGGTGGCTCGATCTTCGGGGCAGGCACGCTGGCGGGCAACACTTCGGTGGGCAACGCCACTGGTACCGCGGTCACGCTGAACGTGGGCGACAACGGCAAGGCAGGTCTGCTGGCCATCACTGGAACCTATACTCAACTCGCTACTGGCACAATGAAGGTCTCCATCGGCGGCCTCACCACGGGAACCTATAGTGCGCTCAGCGTTAGCGGCAACACCAGCCTCGGTGGCACTCTCTCCGTCGCTATCGTGAACGGCCTGGTGCTGGCGTCTGGAAACATCGGGCAGACCTTTACGATCCTAACAACTACGGGCACACTGACGGGGTCATTCACCAACGGAACTGCAACCTCCGGCACCGATGTATTCACCGTCTCCTACACCGGCAACAGCGTAGTACTCACTTTGACCTCCGTGACGGGCGCACGGTCGAAGAACCAGCCTGCTCTCATGTCACACGCAGTCGTCGCAACGACGAAGCCGGCAAGCAGCAAGAACAAGTTACCCATAATCATTAGCGGCGCGCGTCTGGTTGGAACCAGCGAGCTTGCCAAGCCGATTCTGGTTGCGGGATTGGGACATTCGAACTCGATCCTGGATGGTGGCTCGGGCCTGCGTAGCTGGGACCATGTCCCTGTGGTGGCGATAACTGCCAAACCGGTGGCAATGCCCAGAATTGCCGGGGGATCGATGCCAAACCCGCTGCCCAACCAAGTGTCTTCTTCGATTGCATGGGCGAATCAAAGCCACGGCATGGCCGCCCCATCAATGCTCGGCCGGTTGGGAACCAGCAATCGTCGAGAGCCGGTCAGGCTAATGCTGCCGTCTCTTCCTCGACTGACTCGGCAATAAGCTCGGGCGCAAAGAAGAACCAGGGGGCTGCTCCGCGAGATCGAGAATTTTCGAGTTTGCGCTGCCAGCGGAATGCTCTGATAATGGCCAAATTGTCTGGCACCGCAAATGAAGAAGTCTCCACGAAAGGCTCGCGGCCATACGAGAAAGCCGGATCGGCTTTCCGAAAACGAAGACCGGCGACGGCCCCGTTTCTCACCGGAGCTTTCTGTGCTTTATGAAGACGATGCTGTGGTTGTTCTCGACAAACCGGCCGGACTTCTGGCTGTGCCGGTTATGGGCTCCGATAGTCCATCCGCCTTGTCCCTCCTTGTCGTAAAACTCCAGCTGAAGAGACAACGAGCATTGATCGTGCATCGCATCGATCGTTTTGCCTCTGGGGCCTTGCTGTTTGCGAAAACCAGTACGGATCGGGAAGTGCTGGTAAAACAGTTTCTCGACCATACTCCCGTCAGGCAGTATCTGGCGGTAGTGCGCGGCCGCTTCGATGCTGAAGCAGGGACGCTAGTGCACTATTTTCGGCGTGAAGGAATGTATCAACAGTTGCGCACGGCGAAAGACCCCCAAGCAGCTCGTGCCGAACTCCGATATTCCGTCGAACGCCAATTCGCGAATGCTTCGCTCGTCCGGGTTGAGCTGGTGACGGGACTGCAAAATCAGATCCGGGTGCAATTTTCCGCGATGGGCCACCCGATTATCGGTGACAGAAAATACCACCGGGCGGAATCGTCGGAGCAACTCATCGCTCGGGTTGCTCTTCATGCCGCGCATCTTCAGTTTGTCCATCCGCGCTCGGGAAAAAGCATCTCGATTGACTGCAAACTGCCCTCCGATTTTCAGCACTTGGTTCGGGAATTGTCGCGATCAAGACGTGCGCCAGAGTGAGTCCATTTCCATGTGGGATCGAGACGAGGATTGCGCCTAGGGTGACGGCCCGGACGTTATGCCCCTGGGGCCGACTGTACCAAAATCCTCGCGCAATGCGAGCAACATCGGCCACGGCTTGTGTCCGGTGTGTCTGGAATATTTCTTACCCGCAATCGTAAGCCTACGGCACCAAGCTCAAGGCAAGCACTTCCACATTCGAATTACCCGGCAACATAATGCTCTGCACGGTCCTTGTTTTGTCGGTGGCAAACGAGTTCAGCCAACCAGTGCTGCAAACAGTCACTTCGAAAAAGCCGCCCCTTTTTCTATCCCCTTTTTGTCCCCCTTTTATCCCCACTTTTCCGCCCGGTCCATGCATTGTGTACTCTGCTCTATCCTCGGCCGACGACGCCTTAAGCCGATTACACTGCCCTGGGGATTAGGCGAACCGAACGTAAACCGCTGTTGTCATTTTGAGCGTTAAAAGCAGTGAAGCATCTGAGCTATAATCCACGCTCGGCGTCGTAGATTTGGCAGGCATCTTCCGTTCGCCTGAGGGGTGGAACCTCGAATTTGCATTCCCGCATCGACGCCATTCGTGGGCAAGCAATCTCCAGGCGGCCCGTCTAAGACGCCGGGATAATAGTACGAATTGGGGCGCAATATGATGGAAAGGCCTTCGGAGCGGCAACTTGTTACGCGACTTCTGAAGGAGTGGGGAGCCGGCAACAAAGCGGCGCTTGATGAACTGATGCCGCTTGTCTACGAGCAACTTCGCAAGCTGGCGTCGATTTGCTTGCGTTCAGAACGTCCTGACCACACTCTGCGTGCCACCGCTCTGGTCAATGAGGCTTATCTGCGCCTGGTGGATGCGGACGTCGCCTGGCAAGATCGAGTTCATTTCTTTGCGGTTTCTGCCCGTTTGTTGCGCCGCATCCTCGTGGATCATGCGAGAGCTCATCACAGGCAGAAACGCGGTGGCGGCGCGGAAACGATTTCCCTCGACGAATCTGTCATGATTGGACCGCAAACAGCAAATGAAATCGTGGCGCTGCACGAGGCCCTGGAGCGTCTCGCAGCGCACGATCGGCGCAAGAGCGAGATCATCGAGTTGCTATCCTTCGGTGGGCTCACGTATGACGAAGCCGCCGCCGCGCTCGAAATCTCTCCGGCTACCGTACACCGGGAGTTGAGAATGGCCAAAGCCTGGTTGCGCCGCGAACTCAGCCAAGATTCGGCCTCGGCCTAGGAGCACGCAACAAATGGCAACATCTCCACGATCCGACCGATGGCTCCGCATCGAGTACCTCTTTTACGCGGCTCTCGACCTGGAGCCGGACGGCCGACCTCCGTTCCTCGATCAAGCGTGTCGCGACGATGCCGAATTGCGCAAAGAAGTGGAATCCCTGCTCCAGTTGGAGGGCCAGACCATAGGTTTCCTCCGTAAGCCTGTACTGGGCGCGGCGCAGCAGATCGCCGAAAAGAAAGAGCTCCCCGGCAAACGCATTGGCGCTTACCAGTTGTTGCGGCCGATTGGCGAAGGCGGGATGGGCAAGGTCTATCTGGCTGCCCGCGCCGACGATCTCTACCGGAAAGAAGTTGCCATCAAGACCGTGCACGGCGGGCTCGGACAAAACCCGGCGATGCTGCTGCGCTTCCGCAGCGAGCGGCAGATTCTCGCGAACCTCGATCACCCCACCATCGCGCGCTTGCTCGATGGCGGAATAACCGACGACGGCCTGCCCTATCTGGTGATGGAGTATGTGAATGGCATTCGGGTTGATGATTATTGCAGGATCAACAAGCTTGGAACCGAACAACGGTTACAGCTGTTCTGCGCTGTGTGCTCGGCCGTGGAGTATGCCCACAAGAATCTGGTGGTCCATCGCGACATCAAGCCCGCCAACATTCTGGTAACGGCGGAAGGCATTCCGAAGCTATTGGATTTCGGCATCGCCAAGCTACTCGACCCCGAGGGCGGACAACTCGCGCAGACGCGTACCACGGAGCGAATGATGACACCCGAGTACGCCAGCCCCGAGCAAGTGCGTGGCGACCAGGTGACCACTTCCACCGACATTTATGCATTGGGTGTGCTGCTCTATGAACTCCTGGCCGGCAAACGACCTTTTCAGCTGGACACGACAAGTCCTTTTGAACTTGCAAGGATCATCTGCGAGCAAGATCCCCAGCTGCCGAGTGTGGTGAGCGCTGCGAATCCGGAACTCGCCGCTCCCGACGCATCCCGAACCGTTAGCGGCGATCTAGACAACATTGTGCTGATGGCGATGCGCAAGGAGCCTGCCCGCCGGTATGTCTCGGTGTCCGCGCTCGCAAGCGATGTGAAAGCGTATCTCACCGGCTATCCCGTCCAGGCCCGATCCGACACTTGGAAATACCGCTCCGGCAAGTTCGTGCGCCGCCATAAAGCGGCCGCCGCCGCCGCAGTCATTGTGGTCCTCGCGCTGGTTGGTTTCAGCATCGGCATGGGCTTGCTGGCCAAGCGCGCCACGCGAGAGCGACTCGCCGCCCAGCGGGAGTCGCAATTTCTCAAGGGCATTTTCGAGGCAGCGACACCGGATCGATCTCGCGGCCAACAGATCACAGCGCGCGAGTTGCTGGATCAAGGTGCCAAGCGTGTGGACCGCGAACTGGCCGGTGATCCTGAGTTACAAGGCACGATGTTGGACGCCATCGGCAATGCTTATTCCGCCCTGGGGTTGTACGGCCAAGCCGAACTTCTGCTCGAACGCGCCTACGTGCTGCGAAGTAGGACGCTGGGTGACGGGAGCACGGATGTCGCCGCCACTCTCTTTAACCTAGCGGTTGCGATCCGGCAACAGGGCCAGTACAAGAGGGCTGAACCGCTTTACCGGCAGTCGCTTGCCGTTCGCGAGCGAAATCTCGGTGAACATAACATTGCCGTCGCCGAGAGTCTTTCTCAGCTCGGCGAATGCCTTTACCTCGAGAACCGGGATGCGGATGCCGAACCGGTGTTGCGCAAGGCGGTCGCTCTCGACCGCGAACTCAAAAGCGATTCCTTCGCAAGAGGCTACCTGGCTCTTCTCTTGAAGCGCGAAGGCAACTATCCGGAAGCTCTGCAGTTGCTGCGAGAGCTGGTCGAGTATATAGGGCAACACACTGGCACTGACAATCCGGAATTTGCTCTGGCTGTGCACAACTTAGGCGGTACTTTGATCGATGCAGGCGATCTTACGGGAGCGGAAACCGCCGAGCGCCAGGTTATCGAGCTGCAACGCAAAGTCCTAGGCAACAATCATCCCGACCTAGCCTATCCCTTGAACAATCTTGGAAACTTGCTGCTGGTAAAAGGCGACTGGCAAGCGGCGGAGCCGCTGTTCCGCGAAAGCATGGAACTTCGACGCAGGACGGTCGGAGAAAAGAGCCCCCTGTTCGGACTCGCTCTGAACAATTGGGGCCGGCTATTACAACAAAAAGGGGACTACCCACAAGCGGAAAAAACATTCAAACAAGCTCTCGAAACGATTACGAACGCCAGCGGATCACTAGACTGGTCCGCAGCCCGGGTGACCGCCAGCCTGGGCGTGCTGGAATTCGACCGCGGAGACTACGCCGCCGCCGAGCGCTATGCGCGCCAGACACTTGACATTGCGCACAAGCTCGGGGGAGAAGAAAATCCGCAGGCTGTCGCGGCGCTGATCGATCTAGCCAACGCAAAAGCCTTCCAGGGTGATCCGGCGAGCGCCGAACCGTTACTTCGTCAGGCGCTTGCAGTTCGAAGGAAACAGTTCTCGCCGGGACATCCGAATGTGATCGCTGCTGAAGTTCGTTTGGGCGAAGTTCTAACGGCCGAGAGCAAGGCAGCAGAAGCTGAACCCCTCTTGCGCGAGACCCTCGCATCCGCCCGATCCGCTCCGTTTCCACTGCTCCCCTGGCAGATCGCTGAGGCGCAAAGCGCGTTGGGAACTTGCCTGGTGGCTCTCGGTCGCTNNNGATGTTGGCGCCGTCGAAGGCCAATCCGTTCGGATAGTTCCCCACCGGGTAGCTGGCGAGGATGCCGCCGCTGCTCGCCGATAGCTTAGTCACAACGTTGGCCCCGGTGTTTGTCACCCAAATGTTGGTTCCATCAAAGGCCACTCCGCCCGGTATACCCCCTATCGAGTAGGTGCCCACTACCGCCCCGCTGCTGCCTAACAGCTTGGTCACGGTCGTGGTTCCGCTGTTCGCCGTCCAAATGTTGGTGCCATCAAAAGCCAGCCCGACCGGATAGGGTCCCACTGAGTAGGTGCCCACCACGGTCCCGCTACTGGCCGATAGCACGGTCACTGTGCTGGCGCCTTGATTGGCCACCCAAATGTTGGCTCCATCGAAAGCCTCGGTACATGGATTGCTCCCCACCGAATATGTCTTTAGCAACGAGCCGTTGCTGGCCAAGAGCTCGGTCACAGTATTACTCCCGTAATTCGCGACCCAGATGTTGGTACCATCGAAAGCCACCCCGCACGGCTGGATCCCCACTGGATAGCTGCCCACCACTGCGCCACTGCTGGCCAATAGCTTAGTCACCGTGTTGCCCGAAAGGTTCGTCACCCAAATGTTGGTACCGTCGAAGGCCGCCTCGATGGGACCCGCTCCCACTGGGTAGTTGCCCACTACTGCTCCGGTGCTCGCCAATATCTTCGTCACCGAGTTGCTTCCTCCGTTCGCCACCCAAATATTGCTTCCGTCGAAGGCCACTCCGAACGGTTCGCTCCCCACCGAGTATGTCTGCGTATACCAGCGCAGAAGCGCGGCATTCATGGCCCCAGCACTTATTCCCCCCGCCGGTCCGGCTGGGCCTTGTGGCCCTTGCGGACCAGTCGCTCCCATGGGCCCTTGTGGACCAGTTGCTCCCATGGGCCCTTGTGGACCAGTTGCACCAGCCGCCCCCGTAGCACCCGTCAAACCCATCGGTCCCTGTAGGCCAGTTGCTCCTACGGCGCCTTGCGGGCCGGTCGGACCTGCAGGTCCCGTCGCGCCATTGGCGGCAATGAGTTGCCAATTCGGATTGAGAGTCGACGGCTCAGAGTCTTGGTTCGGGAAGACCGTCAGCCAGAATTGGCCACCATCGGTCACCGCATTGCCGATCTGATAGTTCGTCGTGGGAACCCAGCTTCCCTGGTTGTTGATGCCCGGCGCCGCCAGCAATTGCCAATTGGAATTGGTGGCACTGGGAATCGAGTTTGTATTTGCGGTTAGGGCAATCCAGGACGAGCCTCCGTAGGAAACGGAATCATTCACGTCGTAGGTCGCACTCGAAGCCCACGCCCCGCGATTGTTGATTCCAGCCGGACCCGGCGGACCGGTGAGTCCGGTCAGGCCAATGGGACCGGACGGGCCTTGAAGACCTTCAGGACCTTGCGAGCCTTGCGGTCCAGCCGGGCCTTGCGCCCCGCTGTTGACGAACACAATGTCCAACTCCGCCGGATGGCTCGTCCCCGTGTTTTCCTTACTATCGAAACTCGCGTTCAACGGACTATTGCCGACCAGCGCAATGCCGTCGTTAGGCTCGGTTCCGTTCAGCCATGCCTGCACCGCCGAAGTGACATTGATGAGGATGTACTGGTTCTTACCGGCAGTAGTCAGCGGGACGCTGGCGGCGATCGTGGATCCGAGTGCCGGTGCAAGATCGGCGGTGATCTTATTCTCCGCCCACGTGCCGTTGACGTAGTCCACGTTGAAGCTGCCCGCCGTGGTTACGGCATTGACATAGAGCTTGAGCGTGGCTTGGCTGATGTCGGCGCCGGTGTAGCCGGAGGGGATAGAGGACAGATTGAACTGAATGTAGGCTGTCTGCGAGGCGCTCTCGACGTTAAGCAATGCGTTGGCGCCAAAATTCGCAGTGGGAGCTGCGGTGTTCGTGTAGGCATCGCCGCTGGGGGTGATCTGCCCGTAGGCCCCAGTCAGCAGAACTAACGTGTAAAGCAGCAATGCGGTTTTCCGGCCGCAATTGTCGATTGCAGTCACGGCGGCGGTGATCCGGGCGATTCTTCCTGCGAATTTCATGGCGCTTCTCCTTGTGAGCGGTTTGAGCATGGGAGTTTTCGAATCTATGGCTCACTTCAAGAGCGCTCTTTTGCGGACGATTCCTTCATGAAATCGGTGCCATCGTCTTTTTCATACTCCGCAGGCGGGGATTCGACCTCTTGCCGGCTTCCAGACAATTGACGCAGGAGAAATTGGCGCACAAGTAGCGCCTGTATTTCGCTCGAAATCCCTCAACGAGCTCTAATCGGCCGGTAACCGACATTTGAAGTTCAGTTTCTCTGCCGATAAATCCAGACTATTTGTGGCTGCCGGGGCGCGATGTGACGACTGACCTTCTTTAGTTAATGCGGTTCAAACGAGAGGCTCGCGATTCCTGCCTGCGCCATCGGGGACGTTTAATTACTAGCTGAATATTCTTCTGAAGGAAATCAATTCCAATTGGCGCTCTTAGAGATGAGAGAGCAGTGATGGCCCGGCGCCACGTTCGCAAGGTATGAGCCGTAGAAGCCGTGCACAACGCCGGTCTGGGTATTTGCGGAGTAACCAACCACCTCGCTCGAATCGTTGGCGACGTACCCGGCGCTCGAATCATAGCCCGGCAGGTTACCGAGGTCCTGCATGCCGCCACTACTACTCCACAGAAACGCATCGGCCGGTATGGTGAACGAGCTGCATGGTACGGTTGGAAACGTCGAGTTGTCGGAACACCCAGTGGCTTGGCCAAGGTTGTTGTTGTCATACGCATGGCTGCTGCTAAAACCGGACAGTGCGCCAAGGTCGGTCACCGTATATGTCTGCGCCGACAGCGAACAGACCAGAGACAAGAATCCACAGAACAGGCACCCGATGCGAAGCATTTTCATTGAAATTTCCCTCCTCACGCGATTGAACCGCGGTGTGGCCTCGAAAACTAGCGCAGAGCTTTTCGATGAGCATATGCGGCAAAGCGCGGGATGGATTTTATTCGGTGGTCATTGTCCCGTCAATCTGCAAATAAATGCAGTCGTGGGCGGGAATGCAAGCGCAAGTCAATAAAGACAATGGGTTGGCGGTACCTCAAAACAATTGTTGACGTAACATCGCCTCTCTG
>PMXH01000098.1 GCA_003165855.1 Acidobacteriaceae bacterium
GCCAGCTCCAGCCGGTCCGACACGCCAATCTTGTCGTACACGTTGCGCAGATAATTCTTGATAACCTGCTCCGTCGTCCCCAGCTGCGTGGCAATCTCCTTATTCTTATATCCCTGCACAATCAGCGCCACAATGCGCAGCTCTTTCGCCGTCAAGCGATCGCGCACCCGCAACCCGACCATATCGTTTTCGGTCAGCTCGCTCGGCACCGCCACGTCCTGCACCCAGGTTTCCCCGCGCGCCACCTTGCGCACGCAATCCACCAGGGCCGCGCTGGTCACGTTGCGGTAGACCACGCCATGCGCGCCGTTCGCCATATGCCGCTGCGCGCTCTCCCCCGTGTCGGCCAGCACCACCACCCGGGTCTTGGCGCGGTTCGCCGCCTGGACGATCGCCGCGAAATCGTTGTGAAAGCCCGCCGCCACCACCAGCACCGCGGCACGGAATTTATCCAGAGCCATAAACATCTGCTCCGGCGTTTGCGCTTGCGCAACGATGCGCATCTCGTCTTCCACCGCCAGCACCTTGGCAATGCCGGCGCGGAAGATTGCCTGGTTGTCGGCCAGTATCAGTTTGAGCATGTTATCGGCGCTCCCAAAATCGCTGCATTTGAACTGTCATTCCGAACGGCGCGCTCTTTGCGCCGTGAGGAATCTGGGCGAGCCGCGCGAAGCATCGCGCCTTTTGCGATGCAACAATCGCGGGTCTGGCTCGCTTCCTTATTATGCGTTCCTCACAAACTCATACGAGTCGATCACGCACGCCACACCTTTGCCATCTGCGCTCGCCCCGGTGGGATCGGTGCGCACCACGCGCCCCTTGCACTGAATCACCACGTTCTCTTGCCCCCCGGTGACCTCGGGTGGAAGTGTGATTTCAAATTCCACCGGCGAACCAATCTCCAGCGACGCGTCGGCTCGGATGTAAACTCCCGCCGCGCTCAAATTTCCTGTCGTTCCCTTGGCGTCGCCGCTGGCGCTCTCGCTATGCAGCTTGATCGGCAATTCCAGCGGAAATCTTTTTCCGGTCCGTGCTTCGGACACAGTGCCTCCTCTTTCTTGCATGATCCTACCGAGTGTCGGTCCTATCTAGTGTTGATCCTTGGCTCTCACTCCCAGCCAACCAAGCCAATGCCATCAGAATACGCTCCTGGCAGGCGGATCACCCACTTTTCTTGCTCACGGCAGGTTATATCACGGATGCCATCGCGATTAAAGCCTGATAACGAGTTAGTTAAGGGTAGAATCTAGATTCCCCCCTTAAGCAGCTTGCGGAAAAAGCCAGGTCGCACTTGATTTTGGGTGGCGCAGCGGTTCACCGCTGCGATAAGCGGATTGTCTCCACAGCCGGCTTTAGCCCCCCAGCGGTAAGACCGGGAAGGGCACGACTTCCACAGCTTGCGGAAAATTCGCGATTCGTATCAGGGTATGCCTTCAGGCATACCGCAATTGCTCCGTTACTGAAACGCGCCTTCAGGCGCTGCAAGGGGGGCTGGCCCATGCTTACGGCTCCCGTGAAGAGGGTGCCCCATCCCTGCGTTCTTTGCAGGGGTGGGAATTCGCGAATCGTACAGCGAAGGATTTTGGATCGAGCCACCGAAAAGCTAGAGATTCCGATCTCGCGAGCGGAAACACCGGGAAGGGCACGACTTCCAGTCGTGCCACTCCGCACCTAAAGCATGGACCCGGCTTTAGCCCCTGAGGTGCCTTCACCTCCGGCAGATTCGTCGTCGTCCGGTAGTGGTGCACTTTGAAGAATCTAGCGCTTCTATCTTTCCGGCGTCATCCCGATGGCCCGCGTTTTCACCAGCGGGCCGAGGGATCTCCCGTAAGCATGCCGCTGTGCGGGCCAAACTCCACCGCTATCCGCGCCCGTGTGGGTCGGACACTACTGTCCGATGCGTTTGTCCACAGAGGATAGCTAATCCGAAGCAAGCGGCGGCAAAACGGTGCGCAGAATCCTGCACATTGTCCGCTTCCCGCCAGCGGCGTAGACTTTCCAACTGAGTCGGCCTCGCAACCGACAGCTCACCCCCAGAGCCACGAGCGCAAAGGAGCTTGTCATGCGGCCTTCCCGATTGTTCGTGATCACTCTTGTTGCGCTCACCTTGTTGGCAACCGCCGCTGGGGTCTTCGGACAAACCGTCACCACTCTCTACTCCTTCCCCAGGAAAGGCGGCCAACCGCAGGACCTGGCGTTGGTTCAGGGTCGAGACGGCCAGCTCTACGGCACAACTCTTGTGGGAGGTACCAACGGAGAGGGCACGGTCTTTAAGATCAGCACTGCAGGTGTGGTGCGCTTTGTTTACTCTTTCGATTTGACTTCTGGCGCCACTCCGGAAGGAGGATTAACTTTGGCTACGGATGGATCCTTCTATGGTGCTACTGTTTACGGCGGCAGCGCGACCCCACCATACGGCGTGATCTTCAAATTGTCTCCGAACGGCTCCGAGCAGGTGCTGGTGAATTTCACCGAGAGCACCGGCGGCTCGATTAGTGCTCCCGTCGAAGTTAGTAACGGAGATTTCTATGGGGGAACAGACGGCCCGGGAACCGGCCCATCGGTGGGGAACCTCTACCAGTTTACGGAATCCGGTGCCTTCACAGTGCTGGACACCTTTGGAGGGTCACTCGGAAACTACCCGAACGGAAAGTTAGCGCAAGGAACGAACAGCCGCTTGTACGGAATCGCGGAGTTGGGTGGTGCCGACGAGTGCGGCACAATTTATGAAGTGACGCTGAGCGGCCTGCCCGTTTCCATCTATAACTTCGACTGCACCACGGGCGATAATCCCGTCGTGGGCCTTATTCTGGCCAGTGACGGCAATTTCTACGGCACTACCGACGAAGGCGGCACACACGGCCTCGGAATAGTTTATAGGTTCAGTCAGAATGGTGTTTTGACTGTCCTTTACAACTTCGGGGATACGGCTTTCGACAGCTATCCTCAATCGGTTCTCTTGCAGACGACCGACGGCAACTTATACGGCACAACAGGGCGCGGAGGGGTGTATGGGATCGGAACGATTTTTCAGGTAACCCTTGGGGGCGTGTACACGCGGGTCTACGACTTCCCGGGGAATGGCGGCCCACAGTACACGTATGCAGGTCTCGCGCAGCATACCAACGGAACCATCTACGGGGAGAGCGATGGCGGTGGTTCCGCTGGCACAGGAACAATCTTCAGTCTTGACATGGGCCTGGGGCCGTTCATCACCTTTGTGCTTCCTGTCGGCAGGGCCGGACAAACCGCACAGATTCTCGGCCAAGGCCTGACCGGCACAACCAGCGTCACCTTCAACGGCGTCCCCGCGACCAGCTTCAACGTCGCCACCGACACCTTCATGACCGCCGTCGTCCCGAGCGGCGCGACCACGGGCCCGGTGGTGGTCACGACTCCCGGCGGCGC
>PMXH01000577.1 GCA_003165855.1 Acidobacteriaceae bacterium
AGTGGTC
The DNA here is from genome assembly GCA_003165855.1 of Acidobacteriaceae bacterium. Classification (GTDB taxonomy): domain Bacteria; phylum Acidobacteriota; class Terriglobia; order Terriglobales; family Acidobacteriaceae; genus Sulfotelmatobacter. The sequence continues at coordinate 8 of PMXH01000577.1, forward strand.
AGTGGCCAGTGGCCAGAGAGGAACTGATCCGGTTGATGCGTCTGCAGGGCGGGTTCCACTCAAGAGCGCAGATGGGCTTGTTTACCGGAGCATGATTGGGATCCACTCGCCGGCGAGGATGTGCTCGCGATCGGGTGGGATGACGATGTAGCAATTGGCGCGGGAGCGGGCGGCGATGTCGCCGGATCCGTGCCAGGGAACGAGGTCCACCTGCGAGTGCTCATACTGGCCGGAAAGAATTGCGGGGAGGAAGCGGGTCAGTCCGGTCTTNNCTCGGCCGAAAACCACAGGCTTCCCGGGCTGGATTTTTGCTCCGGTGAAGAAGAACTCGGCTTGCATTTCGGCGAGGACCTGCTCGACTAGATCGTAGCGTCCCATGGAGACGCCGCCGGTCATCAGCAACAGGTCTGATTTGAGACCTTGCTCTATTAATTCGCGGAGGCGGCGGGGCTCGTCGGGAGCGATGGGAAGAAGCACGGGGTCGCCGCCGGCTTGCTGGATCTGCGCCGCGAGCGAATAGCTGTTGGAGTTGCGAATCTGCGAAGGACCGGGAGCGGCATCAATGTCGACGATCTCATCGCCTGTGGTGAGTACGGCGACGTGGGGACGAGTAAAGACCTGCAGGCGCGATTTACCGGCCGAGGCCGCGAGTGCGATGGTCGATTCGTTCAGGCGGGTGCCACGATCGAGCAGGAGGCTGCCGCGTTTGGCTTCGGCTCCCTGAGGGACGATGTTCTCGCCGGGTGAGACGCCTCTTATGACTTCGACGCACTCGTTCTGCAGCGATGTGTACTCAATCATTACTACGGCATCGGCACCTTGTGGAACTGGGGCGCCGGTCATGATGGAAAATGTTTCGCCGGGCTTTAGTGGAGACGGAACTTGCGCTGGGCCGGCTTTGATCTCTCCCATGACGGTCAGCTTGGCCGGTAGCTTCGCGAGATCGGCGGAGCGCACGGCGTAGCCATCGCGGGTGGAACGTGGAAAGGGAGGAATGTCGCGGTCGGCGGTGATGGGCTCGGCGAGGACTCGACTGGCGGCGTGGAGCAGGTCTACAGCTTCGTTCGCGCCCGGAGCCAGCTTCGAAGCGTGGTCTTCGACTACTCGGCGAGCGTCCTCGAAGGTCAGGACCAGGGATTGGGCGGGTGCGGGCATGGGGGAGATGATAGCGGAAGGAAGGGCCTAAATCGGCTGTTTCCTGCCCTTCTTTTTAGGCCCAGTCGGTGCAAACGCTATGAAATAGCTGTTAATGTCAAGTCAACAGCAACTATCTAGGTTGCATTTATAGCGTTTGACTAATATACTGGATGTCATTGGGAAAAGGCGCGAGTAGGAGGCGACAGTAGGGTATGGCGCAAAGCAAGGCAGCATCGACAGTTGAGATTTCCCCGAAAGAGCACAAGGAGATGGTCGACACCTACTCGAAGCTTCGCGAAGCGGAAGCGAAGCTCATTGGGCCAGATGGAAGAACAGAGATTTTGCCCAACAATCTCTATTCGTTTCTGCTCCGGTTGCTGGCTGATCTGCGGGCGGGTCAATCCGTGACTCTCCTACAAAACAGGCACGAGTTCACCACCATCGAAGCCAGCAAGATGCTTGGGATGTCGAGGCAGTTTCTGGTTCGATTGCTGGAAAAGGGCGAAATCCCTTTCCACATGGTTGGCACGCACCGTCGTATGTACGCGCGTGACGTGCTGGCGTACAGGGCTAAACGCGATCTATCGCGCCGAAAGATTTTGGATGACCTTGCTCGGGCCGAATACGAAGAAGGGCTGTACGACCAAGTGCCCGACGAATCTAGCGCGGGACAATGAAATACTCCGCCGTGCTGGACGCCTGCGTGTTGGTTCCGATGCCTCTGTGCGACACTCTGCTTCGGCTTGCAGAAGAACCCGCGATATACCGGCCGCTTTGGAGCGAGCAGATTCTGCTTGAGGTCGGTAATGCGCTGGAGAAGAAGTTAAATCGAACTCGGTTACAGCGGGAAAGGCGGATTCATGCAATGCAAAGCGCCTTCCCCGAGGCCGAAATAATTGTCCCTATGTATTTAGTCAAAGCGATCACTCGTATTCCTGACCCGAGTGATCGGCATGTAGTGGCGGCAGCCATCTCCGGCTCGGCCGATGCAATCGTCACTCTCAACACGAAACATTTTCCGGCGGACTGCATTGAACAGTACGGGCTGGTTTGCCAAACACCGGATGAATTCCTTGTACAGCAGTTCCATCTAGCTCCGGATTTGGTGCTGGATAAGCTGGATTCCCAGGCGGCCGCTCTCGGGCTGGAACGTCCGTTGATTATCCAGAAGCTGCGAAAAATGGTTCCGTCCTTCGCTAGTTTATTGGAGCTAGGGATTGTTGNNTCGCCGTCGAAGTGTTGCATGCCTTCGGTGGCTCCGGCTTTCATGGCGTCGAGCAAGGTCTTGCCCTCCCGCTCGCCTTTTTCGATACATTCCCGGGTACGGGGGTTGGCTTTCAGGATTTCGGCCACGGGGACGCGGCCGCTGCGGTCGGTTTTGGGCAGGAGACGCTGGCAAATGATGTAGCGGAACGATTTGGCGAAGCGTTCGCGAACGCTTTGTTGTTCGTTGGGCGCGAACGAGTTGACGATACGCTCGACGGTTTTGGGCGCGTCCATGGTATTGAGGCTGGAAAGAACCAGGTGGCCGGTCTCGG
>PMXH01000239.1 GCA_003165855.1 Acidobacteriaceae bacterium
CCCCCAGGGCACCCGCCATCTTCCAATCTCCCGCGCCCAGACTGCGCAGGAAAACAAAGGGAAACAGCACCAGCAATCCCAGCCCGGCGCCCAGCAGGGAACTCTTCAACCCCGGCCAGCCGCTGACCAGCACATTGCCCAGCACGCCAATCACAAACCCCGGCACCGTAAGCCAGTTCGGAATGCGCCGGCTGCGCCAGTCCGTCCATCCAGCCACCGCCGCCAACCCCACGGCCAACCCCAATAGGATTGCTTTCAAACCGGCACCGATTGGGGGCGGCGTGCTGTACTACAGCGGCTAAAGCCGGCGCTAGAAGATCCGCCGATTATGCAGCGCTNNCTACCGGTTGAACGCTCCCGCGCTGTTGTGCTCGGCGACAATCTTCTTGGCGTTATCGGCCAGGGCCTTGGCTTGCGGCAGCAGTTCCAGGCCCTTGAGCACTTCCGGATCAGTTTCGGCGCGCACCTTTAACCCTTCGTCCTGACCGAAGGCGTCGACGAAAATCTCCGCCTTGATGTTGGATTTGAGCCAGTCATTGTTGTCCACAAAATCGGCACCCGTGTAGGTGATACCGGCCTCGTCGAGCGACTTGCGGAAATCCTGAAGAATGGCGTCATCCACTTCAAAGCTCTTCGTGGGATGATGATTGACCACGTAGCGCTTGGCGAAGTTGAAGAAAGCATAGTGCTGAAACAGTGTGTCCTGAAAGTGATTGTCCTTCAACGGAGGAATCACAACATCGGGCGTGATCCCACCTCCACCGTAAACCGTGCGTCCACTGTCGGTCAGCTTCACTTCACGGCTGGCATTGCTGCCGGATTCGGATTCGCGGTTGTAGTAGTAGTCGTAGAGCGAAATGTTGCTGTAATCGCGCTGAATGAGCCGTCCGCTGGGCGTGTAATAGTGCGCCGTGGTCAGCGCCAGTCCTGTGTTTTCAGAAAGAGGATACACAGTCTGGACCAGGCCTTTGCCAAACGTTACTTCACCCACGATCAACCCACGATCGTGGTCCTGAATGGCGCCCGAAACAATCTCCGCCGCCGACGCCGTCAAGCGATTTACCAGCACCACGAGCGGATAGTCTTTGCCACCATTGCCATGCTGCGCCACGTAACGCTTTTCCGCGGAAGCGCGGCCATGATGAGAGACGATGACTTGGCCCTTCTTCAGGAACTTGTCGGCCACGCCTACGCCTTCGCTCAACAATCCGCCGGGATTCCCCCGCAGATCCAGAATCAAGCCCTTGAGATCGCCAAACTCATCCAGAGCCTTCGAGACCTCTTCTTCCGTGGTCTCGTTGAATCCAGTCACGTGCAGGTAACCGATGCCAGGACGGATCAGGAAGTGCACATCCACGCTGTAACGTGGAATTTCGTCGCGCACCAGCGTGAACTCCATCGGCTTATCCACGCCTTCGCGCGAGATGCTGATGTGAACGGTCGTGCCCTTTGGTCCCTTAAGCAGGTCGGCGACATCACCTGTGCTCATGTTCTCGGTGGACTTACCGTCAACTGCGATGATCACGTCGCCAGGATGAATGCCGGCTTTGTAAGCCGGAGTGCCAGTGAAGGGAAAGATCACAATCACTTTGTTGTTGCGCGGTCCAACCGTCATGCCCACGCCGTAATACTTGCCGCGCTGGTCTTCGCGCATCAGCGCGTAGGACTTCGGATCGAAGAAATTCGAATGCGGATCAAGCGCGTGCAGCATTCCGGGAATAGCCCCGTTGTAGATCGCTTTGTCGGGGTTGACCGGCTCCGCGTAGTTCTCCTCGATGACGGCATAGACATCGGTGAACTGCTTCAGGCTGTCTTTGACGTCGGAATCGCTGGAGGTCGACGAGGGCTGCTGTCCCGTGCGCTGGGCGAAAAGAATTCCCAGAAAACCGCAAGCCAGCAGAAAAAAAACTACCAGGAACAATGAGCGGCGAGAACTACGTGCCATCTTGGATTTTTCCTTCGGTTGAGGGATGTCGAGCTTCCCCAGCTACCGCGCTGAATACACGCAGTATATCACCAGATCAGACTGCCCCGGACCCGGAAAGTCACCGTTGGTAACCATCCAGGCCCTGCTTTCTTTGAGATGCGGCTACAGGCGGTTAGGGTTCCCAAGGCCCCAAAACTCTCAATGCGGCTCAGCTCTCAGGGGACTGCCAGCCTGCCTGAGGATGGCGGGGCCTCGGCGACTTCCGCACCGGCAGTATGACTGGGTGGCGCCAGGCTCGCCGAGGCCGGTCTGCTTGGAAGGCGTTGCTGGGACTGAGAATGAACGGCGGCTTCCTCATCATCCTCAGGCGAAGATTGAGGATAGGCCCTCCTCCGATGTCCAAACGCGTAGCGCCCTCCTGGGAACCCGCCGATCGCTGAGCCCATGGCCCCGCCGATCAGGCCAAAGAGCCCACCGCCGATCATCACTCCGGCTCCGACCGGAGTTCCGTTATGAGCGCTGTTGTTCGCGCCGAGGGCCGCCCCAATCCCGAAGCCGATTGCTGCGCCGATCAGAGCATGAGCAGCGTTGCCATGATCCATCCACGGGGTTTGGTAGCTGCCCCGGCGAGGATATCCCCGCTGGGGCGGAAATGGCCGCCCCGGCCCGCCTCGGAGAAGCTGCGCCAGTGTTGCGTTGTCGGTATCGGGCGAGCCGTCGGCGGTCTGTGTGTATCGACTCCGCGCCACCGAGATAGAGTCCTCTCCAGAGGTACTGTTTGCCACTTGCGAATCTCCGGTTTGTGCGAATGCAACCGACGCCAGCAGAACCGACGCCAGCAGTAGGTGAATGTGTTTTGTGTGTCTCATGAGCGCAGAGTAGCGCTCACGGCACGGCTGCGTTGGCGGTCTTGGGACACTTTCCGCAGTGTCACAACGATTCGAGCGGCCTACGGACAAACTCAACATACCGCCGCAGTTCGTCAATGGAAGACTCGGCTAGCAGAGAGAAGGGAATCGCGCGGCAACCAGCGAGTAGTTCTTTAGCTGTAACCGAATCACAAACCACTGCTGCCGTCTGCTTCAGTCCGCGCTGCCACATCGGTTTCCGGGCGTCCCTCAACACCAGGCTGTCGGAATGGAAACCAGCGGCGCTCAGCATAGTGCGTGCCAGCTTCAAGAACTCTGGCCATTTCGAGGCAACGCCGACCAGAGCGCCCGAAGGAGCCGGCAGCCACTGACCCAGCGACGAGGGTACGGAGCTGAAACGCAGGCCAGCAGTTCAGTTCCATCCGGCAGCGCCTGCCGCACGGTCGTTACCCGGTTCGGAAGCACGACTGGAATGCTGCCGTCGAGTGCCTTCAGACAATCTTCCAATCCGCAGCTCATCACCGGGAAAGTTACGGCTTNNAATGCGGCGGAGTTCTTCGTCCGGTTCAACCAGCAGGAAATGATCCGGCGGCTGAAGTTCCAGCCATTGTCGCAAGCGTGAACGAAGAGCAGGCAGAGAGACGCCTTGTTTGCGCGCGGAACGGAAAAGGGTGGCAATCATCTGGTCCAGCGCAACGGCGGACGAGATTGGCACGTCGGGTTTGTTGGCCCGGACGAACACGCCACTCCCGCGGCGATTCTCGACCCAGCGTTCCCGCGCCAATTGCCGGTAGCCTGCGCTCACCGTGTTGGGATGCAGGTGGAAGCGCCGCGCCAATTCGCGGGTGCTCGGCAGACGCTGTCCGGGAGCGAGGTCGTCCCCCAGAATGCCCAGAACGACCTGCGTCACAAGTTGCTCCCGAATGCTGACCTGACTACCACGCGCAAACCAAAGCTGCATGGCCGCTATCTTAAAGCTAGCGCGGGAATGTGCCTAGTCGGCGTTGACGGGTTCAAGGCGGCCCGGGCGGATAAGTTTCCGCTACGCGGGCGCACACGATGAATTTAACCATGTGATTACCTGGCGGCGCATTGCCGCCTTTCCACTCGCGCAGTTATGATGAGTCCATGAGTTTTTCCGAGACGATCTTCCTGTTCCTGCTGGCCCTCATTGTCTTTGGGCCCAAGAAGCTGACGGAGATCGCCCGTCAAGCTGGGCGTCTTCTCGCCGAACTCCGGCGCGCCTCAAACGAGTTTAAGTCGCAGATCGAAACCGAGATTGCGCACCTGGAGGTCGAGAAGTCGCAGACCATCCTTCCGCCCACCCACCCACCGCAGGGCGCCGTGGCCAGCTTGAGCCTCAACCCGGCAAGCGAACCGGTCCCGCATGAAACGCCCGCCACTTTCGGTGCAACCGCGGCTGACGGGGCTCCGACCGTCGCGGAGGCAGCCCCGGTGGAGCCAGTCCTTGTGAATCCAGCCACGTCATCCAGTGCGGAGCCCGAGGCTGCGGCTGCTGATCCCGCGAACGTTCCAGCCCCGCAGGACTCGCATGTTTGAAACCGCGGCCGAGGCTTCTGGCGGCGAGCATAAGCGCGACGCTATGCCCACGATGGGCTTTCTCGATCACCTCGAAGAACTGCGCCGCCGGCTGGTTTACTCCATTGCCGCCGTGGCTGTGGGATTCTTTGCCTGCTGGTGGAAAGTGGAAAAGATCTACGACATCATGCAGCGGCCGATCATGGACGCTCTCCGGGCTAACGGGATGTCGGAGAAGCTTGTGTACTTGAATCCCACTGAGCCTTTTAATCTTTACCTGAAGATCTCCGCGCTGGCCGGACTCTTCCTCACTTCGCCGTTTGTGCTCTACCAGGTTTGGATGTTCATCTCGCCGGGGCTGTACCGCAACGAGAAGCGCTATGTGGTTCCGTTCATGGTTTCGACCATCGCGCTATTCTCGGCCGGAGGCTATTTCGGTTATCGGGTTGTTTATCCTCAGGCCCTCGGGTTCCTCATTCATTTCGGCAGACAGTTTCAGCCGATGATCACCATCGGCGAATATACTTCGCTCTTTCTGAGCATCATCCTCGGCATGGGGTTGATCTTCGAAATGCCGATTCTCATTTTCTTTCTATCGCTGATGGGCATTGTCAGCGCCGGCTTCATGTGGAAGAACTTCCGCTATGCCATTCTGCTCATTTTCATCATAGCGGCCATTGTTACACCTACTCCCGACGTTTTGAATATGTGCATTTTTGCCGCGCCCATGGTTGCGCTTTACGCTTTTAGCATTGGGATCGCGTGGCTCGTCCATCCCAAGCAGCGCCGCGCACGGAAAGAAAAACAGGCAACGTAGGATTCAGGCTTGGTTTGGAGTTCGGTTCTAAGATTGATTTCTTGAGGCCCGTTCCGTGATAAGCAAGATAATCGCTCTTCCTGCGTTGCTACTCTCGATCGCGGTCAGCTTCGGAGCCTGCGACCACGACAAAGCCTCCACTGCAACGGCGTCCCAGAAACCAGCGCCAACCGCTCCCGCCGACACAACTCTACCCAAGCTTTCACTTCCTCCGGACAGCGGTCCGCCCCCGGCCATCGATTCCGCCCGCGCCATGCAGTATGTGAAAGAAATCGTTGCCTACGGGCCGCGGCCCCTCGGCAGCGCAAGTCACAAGAAGGTCGAGGGCTATATCTCAGCGCATCTGAGAGGTGGTGAGATCGAGGACGACGTTTTCACGGCGGATACGCCGGAAGGAAAATTTCCCGTCCACAATATCATCGCGAAGTTTCCTGGGACGAAAGACGGCATCATCGTGATTGCCAGCCATTACGATACGAACTATCCGCTGCGCGGCACGGCCTATGTGGGAGCCAACGACGGTGGCTCGTCCAGTGGACTGCTTCTTGAACTTGCCAATCAGCTTCGCGGCAANNGTATTCGGCACCTGGTGCAGAAATGGCAAGCGGACGAGACTCTGAAAAACATCAAGGCCTTCTTGTTGGCGGACATGATTGGAGACGCCGATCTCAACATTGACCGCGACCTGAATTCAACTCCTTGGCTGGAAGAGGTCGTATACGAGGCGTCAACCCGGCTGGGATATCAGTCTCATTTCTTCGACCGGCAAAACCAGGTTACGGACGATCACATTCCCTTCATGCAGAAAGGCGTGCCCTGCGCCGACCTGATCGACTTCGACTACGGTTATAACAATATCTTCTGGCACACGCCGCAAGATACAGTCGACAAGCTCAGCCCAAAGAGCCTCGAAATTGTAGGCAGCACCATCCTGGAGACGGTCGGCATTCTAGACAAGATGGACTCGCTGCCGCCGAAGTGAACGGTCGCAGAATTTCGGGGAAGTCGCGATCAAAAGCTCTTGACCGCAAAGGTGGCATAGGACCTCCGAGCCCTTTGCGGTTAAGAGCTTTTTGCTCTTTTCCGGAATTTCATTTCTAATGCACCCGATATGCGAAACCTAGGGGCCCTGTGGGTGTGCTTCATCCTAAGCGCCATTTGCCTCGGTGCAACTCCTCCCACTGAGAGCGACGACGCGGCGCGCATCATTCAGGCTGCGCTCCAACCATCTCCGCTGGAGAGCAACTTGCGCCAACTGACAGACGAGATCGGAGGCCGTGTGCCGGGCACGCCTGCCATGCAGCGCGCGGTCGACTGGGGTGTGCAGAAGTTCAAGGCTGCTGGAGCTGACAGCGTTCACACCGAAGAATTCACTATCTCACACTCCTGGGCGGAGGGCGCGACCGAGATGACGGCCAGCGCCACGGGGACAGCGCTTGATCCGAAGCTCACGCAGATTCCGAAAGTGGAGTTCCGCGTCCGCTGCGTTTCCATCGCGTGGGCGCCCGCGCTCGCTCCAGTAAAGCACGTGCCGGTCGTCGACGTGGGCAGCGGCAGTCCCGCGGATTTCAAGAAAGCGGGTGACATTTCCGGCAAGATCGTGCTTGTCCATTCGGTTGTGCTCAAAACCTGGGAGGATCTCTTCGCCGAGTATACGAACGCGCCGCCCGTGATCGCCGCAGCCGTAACTGGAAAAGCGAGAGCCGTCGCGTTTATTGCTACCCGCGAGCACGACATTCTCTACCGGCACACTAATTCCTTCGCGGGAGAAATCGACCGCATTCCTCAGGTGCTGGTGGCGCGCGAAGACGGTGAGCGCATCGGACGGCTGCTCGCGTCCGGCCATCCGGTTTGGGCTGATCTCAGCATTCCCAGTCAGCTCGGCGGCCCGATCAAAGCGGCAAACGTGGTCGCGGAAATCAAGGGCAGCGAAAAACCGGATGAATTCGTCATTCTCGGTGCGCATCTGGATTCCTGGGAACTCGGCACTGGCGCTCTCGACAACGGCTGCAACGCGGCGCTGGTGGTGGATGCGCTGCGTGCAATCAAAGCGTCCGGAGTGAAGCCGCGCCGCTCGATCCGCTTCATTCTTTTCTCGGGCGAAGAGGAAGGCCTACTCGGCTCGCGTGCCTACGCCACGGCGCATCGTTTCGAACTCGACAAGGCTGCCGGAGTCATCATCTACGATTCCGGCACGGGTAAGACGACCGGCTTCTCGGATGGCGGCCGCAAGGACGTGCTCGACATTGCCAAACGCCTCATCGCCCCGCTGCGGCAGTTTGGAGTAACAGAATTAAAGACGGATATGGAATGGGGCACCGACCATTTCGATTTCATGCTCGAAGGTGTCCCCACGTTCGTCGCCGATCAGGAGGAGGCGAACTATCTCGAAAATTATCACGCCGTCTCCGATACATACGACAAAGTGGATTTCGTTCAGCTCAAGAAGGACGTAGCGGAGGCCGCCGAGTTCGCCTTTGCTCTCGCCAATCTTCCGGAAAAGATAGGGCCACGCTTCACTCGTTCGCAGATTGAACAGTCCATGCGTGAGACTGGAGCCGACCAGATGTTCAAGGCCGCGGGCATGTGGGACGATTGGGAAAGTGGGCACCTGGGCCGGCAGAAGTAGTTGGATTCTTAGTTTCAGATTTCCGACTGCCGACTGCCGACTGATCTTGAGTGGCCGGCCCCATCGGAAGTCGGCAATCATAATCGGACCCCTGACTTGCTTTACTTCTGGATTCTCTTCAACTTTTTCGCGATTGGCATGCTGGTGTTGGAACTCCGTGTTCTCCACCGCCCTGGCCGTGTTGTGCGCTCTCGCGAGGCCCTCGGCCGCAGCGCCATGTGGGTCGGCCTGGCGGCAGCCTTTGCCGGGCTTATCTTCTTCTGGCAGGGCCGTCAGGTCGCCATCGAGTTTGTCACCGGATACGTGCTGGAGCTTTCGCTCAGCGTCGACAATCTTTTCCTCTTCCTCGTGATCTTCCGCTACTTCGCTGTGCCCGAGGAGCAACAGCACCGCGTGTTGTTTTGGGGCATCCTGGGCGCGCTCCTGATGCGGGGCTGCTTCATTCTTGCGGGCGTGGGCCTCATCCGGCGGTTCCATTGGATTCTTTACGCCCTGGGAGCGCTTCTCGTCTACAGCGGCGTCAGACTAGGATTCACTGGCGAACACCAGATCGATCCCTCGAAGAACCCCGCGGTAAGGGCGTTGCGCCGCTTGCTACCCGTGACGGACAGCTACCAGGGAGGCCGCTTTTTCGTGCGCGGCTGGCAAGGAAATCCGGGTCTTTACGCCACGCCATTGTTGGTGGTACTGGCCGTAATCGAAACCACGGATATGCTTTTTGCCGTCGATTCCATTCCGGCGGTCCTCGCCATCACGCTCAACGCCTTCATCGTTTACACATCGAACGTCTTCGCCATCCTCGGCCTGCGCTCCATGTTCTTCGCCGTCTCTGGGCTGATGAAAGTCTTCCGCTTTCTGCACACCGGGCTGGCGCTGATTCTGATCCTGGTGGGTTTGAAGATGGTCGTTGGGGATTATTTCCAAGTCTCGACGCTGGTAACCCTGGCGGTGGTGGCTGGGGTGCTGGCAGTATCGGTGGTCGCCTCAGTTGTATATCCAAGCGCCGCGTGACGCCGTGGTATACTTCCGCTCCAATTCGTCTGCCAGTTCCCAGAAAGGTGCCTTTATGCAAGCCAGGAAATCTAGTCTGCTCCTGAATATCATCCTACTGACTGCGGTGACCTGGTCTTCTACGTCTTTCGCGACCGCTTCAGGCCAGTCTCAGATCTTATACACTTTCACCGGCGGCACCGACGGACTGTATCCGTACGGGGGAGTGACCTTCGACACCGCCGGCAACCTCTATGGGAGCACGTTTTACGGGGGCACCCGCACCGCATGCAATGGCGGGTGTGGTCTGGTTTATAAACTAACTCCTGTGGCTGGCGGGGGGTGGGAAGAGAGCACGATTCACACTTTCGGCGGCGTCGACGGCGCCCATCCCTACGCGCAGTTGGTTTTCGACAGCGTAGGCAACCTTTACGGCGAAACCTCTGGGGCTTACGACGGCGGAGCGGGCGGTAGCGGGACTGTCTATGAGCTCTCTCCGGCCGGGGATGGGAGTTGGAAGGAAACTATCCTCTACACCTTCTCGGGAGGCAACGATGGAGCGGACCCTGCCGGAGGAGTGGTGTTTGATGCCGCAGGCAATCTCTATGGTACAGCTTCCTCGGGAGGGGCGCACAGCGACGGCGTTGTGTTCAAGTTGACCCCCAAGGCTAACGGCGAATGGAAGGAAACCCTGCTGCATACATTCAGCGGGGGCAGGGATGGTTCGGGTCCGGGCGGGACCTCCGTTGCCCCCCTGATCCTGGACTCAGCGGGAAATATGTACGGCACAACGGAGATTGGCGGCTTGGCCGGGTTTGGAGTGATTTTCGAGCTCTCGAACCCGTCGGGCAACGGCTGGAAGGAGACAGTGCTGCACGAATTTACTGGCCTCCGGGACGGGGCGTATCCGACCGGCCTTACCGTCGGTCCAGACGGAAATATGTATGGCGGCACCGGCGCGGGAGGAGATCTCCAAAGATGCGGTTTTCATGGCTGTGGCGTACTGTACTTGTTGGCTCCCAACGCGAGTGGAAGCTTGCAGGAGATCGTTCTACATAGTTTTGATAACAACGATGGAGCTAGCCCTGCGTCCCTCGTTTTCGACGCAGCGCGTCATTTGTACGGCATAACCTATGCCGGTGGTCGTACCGCGAATGTGGGTACAGCTTTTGAGTTTTCTCCTCCGTACAGCGGTGAGACTGGACGGGTGCTTTATTTCTTTAATGCAATAGACGGGGGAACACCGTCAGGAGTTGTCCTCGGCTCGGACGGCAATCTTTACGGAACGGGGTCCAGCATTACTTCGTTGGGTGTCGTGTGGGAAATCGTGCCTTAACCTTTGGCGGAAACCGTAATGCTCAGGCAAACCGGACACTTTCGCCTTTAATCACCGAATGCTTCAAGAACTTCTTATCATCGTGAGCGGGGTAATCAGTGCGATAATGCGCGCCCCGGCTTTCCTCGCGAGCCAGCGCCGAACGAGCAACCAGCAGCCCCGCAAGATGCAAATTTGCCGCTTCATGCGCTCTCCGCATGCGCGGATGCGCCACTCTCGGTGCCAGCCCCTCCAGCACCGTGACCGCTTCCTGCATCCCAATCCGCGTGCGCACAACGCCCGCATCCTTCCACAAGATGTCCTGTATCTGGCCTATTAATTTTTCGATACCCGCATCCACCGGCCCGTTTTGCGACAGAGCGCTCTTCTGCTCGCTGGCTGGCTTCCGCGCGGGTTTTAGTTCTTCGCGCATGGCCCTGCCGGCACGCGCTCCATACACCAAGCCTTCGAGCAGCGAATTACTGGCCAGGCGGTTTGCGCCATGCACACCGGTCGCGGCCGCCTCGCCGGCAGCATAGAGTGCGCTGAGGCTAGTCTCGCCATTCAGATCGGTTCGCACCCCGCCCATCGAATAATGCGCTGCGGGCCGGACCGGAATCAGGTCCTCGGTGATATCGATGTTGTATTGCAGACAAGTCGAGTAAATTCGCGGAAAGCGTTTCTGTACTTTGCTGGCGGTGAGGTGCGTGAGGTCCAGATACACGAACGGATCTTTGGCGCGGCTGACTTCCATCTCATGCAGGATGGCCCGCGCCACCACGTCAGCTGGAGCCAGTTCGCCCAAAGGATGATACTTCCCCATGAAGCGATCCATCTCGATGTTCCGCAGGCATGCGCCCTCGCGCCGCAGCGCCTCGGAGAACAAAAAGCGTGGCGCCTTCTTCAGATACAGTGCCGTGGGATGAAACTGAATGAATTCCATATCGCTGAGCTCCGCGCCGGCGCGGAAAGCCATCGCCACGCCGTCTCCCGTGGCGATTTCGGGATTCGTCGTGTTGCGATAGATTTGCCCCATGCCTCCTGTGGCGAGTAAAACCGCCGAGCACGGCACTTCTTCCGGCAATCCCTTCTCGTTGATGAGCGAAACGCCAGTGATCCGCCCGCTGTCGAATTGGAGTCCGGTTGGAAACTCGAATTCCCGCATGGAAACATTCTTGAGCGCATGCGCCTTGGCATAGAGCACACGCAGGATTTCGCGTCCCGTCGAATCGCCTTGTGCGTGTAAAACGCGGTCGTGGCTGCGTGCGTCCTGGCGAGCAAACACCAGCTTGGCGCCATCCCGGTCGAACTCTGTGCCCCAGGCGATCACTTCCTCAATCCGCTCCGGCCCCTCCCGCATCAGAGTTTTCACCGCTTCCAGAAGACACAGGCCATCCCCGGCGGTCAGCGTATCCTGCAGGTGCAGGCTGACTTCGTCTTCATCACTAAGCGCGGGCGCCGCGCCATCGCGCTTAAGCTGCTTATTGGAATCCTCGGCTTCTTTTTTCTCCAACACCAGGACGCGTCCCGCGCTCGCCAGTTCGATAGCGGCGCGCATGCCAGCAACGCCGGCCCCAATCACCACGAAGTCGGTCTCGGCTGGAAGACCCTTCATAGAGGGAAGATGGTATCACTTCCTGGGTGGGAGAGATGAGAGCCCCAAGGACGATTCAAACCAAGTCGGATTTAATGCTGGGTTGTCCATAAGCTATGATGGAATGCCATGGCGCAAGTCACCATCCACGTCCCTCCTCGTGCCTACCAGGCTCGGATCGAGAACGGTTTGCTGGCGCGGGCCGGAGCTTTGCTGGCAGAGTTGTTGCCTCAGGCGAGCAGCGTGTTTGTGGTTACCGTTCCTCCCGTACGCCGGCGCTGGGGCACGAAGCTGGGTCGCTCCCTGGTTTCGGCCGGTTTCAAACCTCAGTTTGTGCAGATGCCTGACGGGGAGCCCGCGAAAAAGCTATCCACGATCGAAACTCTTGCCGAAAGATTGGTGCGCCTGGGCGCTGACCGCAAGACTGTTTTAATCGCGCTCGGGGGCGGGGTAGTCGGCGATATCACCGGACTATTGGCCTCCCTCTACATGCGCGGCGTCGAGTTGGTGCAGATACCCACCACGGTCCTCGCCCAGGTAGACGCCTCCGTCGGCGGCAAGACCGGTGTGAACCTCGGCGCGGGGAAAAACCTGCTCGGAACCTATCGTCACCCGCGAGTGGTCCTCATTGACCCCGAGGTCCTCCACACGCTTCCGGATCGTGCCTTTCGCGCTGGCCTGTACGAGGCGCTCAAGTGCGGCATCATCGGCGATCTCGATCTTTTCCTGCGCTTCGAACAGAAGCGCGTCCAGATCCTGAAGCGTGACCCGGTCGAGCTTGAGGGACTTATTGCCCAGAGCGTGAAACTGAAAGCCGAAATCGTTTCCGCCGATGAGCAAGAGGGCGGCTTACGCCGCGTTCTCAATCTGGGTCACACCATCGGGCACGCACTTGAGGCCGAAACGGGTTACCGGGGCTTGCTTCACGGCGAGGCGGTTGCCTGGGGCATGATCGCCGCCACCAACATCGCGCTCACCGTGGGGCGCACCGACAGCGTGACCGCCGGCCGCATCGCCGACGCCATCCTCAGCCTCGGCCGGCTGCCGGAAGTGAAAGTCAGCGCCCACAAGGTCCTCGCGCGCCTGCAGGCGGACAAGAAAACGCAAAACGGAGCGGTCCATTTCGTTCTACCCCGAGAGATAGGCAAGGTCGAAATTGCCGCTGATGTGCCGGACAAGGTCGTAATCGGCGCCGTCGAAGAGTTGCGCCGCTTGTCCCGCGGCGGCTGGGGAAAGTGAAATCGTTGTCCTGATTGCCAATTCCAACGCTTTCAAATCAGCCATCAACGATCGGCAACCAGCAATGTCAGAAATCCGCAAACTCATAGTCGGTGCGGCTCCGGAAGGCGCCAGTGACGCCGTTTCTGCGGCGCGAGCCGTCCGGGAAATGTTCACCTCGATCGCTCCGCGCTACGACTTACTGAATCACGTGTTGTCATTCAACGTTGATCGCTTGTGGTGGCGCCGAACCGCTCGCTGCTTTGCGCAGATCCTCTCCCAGCCGGGCTCCCGGGTCTTGGACCTCTGTTGCGGTACCGGGGACATGACCTTCGCCTTGCGCAAGCAGGCAGGGAACTGCCGCCCGCAGATTTTGGGCGCCGACTTCTCCCACGCCATGTTGCAGCGTGCCCACTTGAAGTCTCTCGCGAAGGCCTCTGAAAAGGGCAATCCCGCAACGCCGCGCTGGATTGAAGCCGACGCCCTCTGCCTTCCGTTTCCCGACCAGCACCTCAGCCTAGTGACTTCAGCCTTCGGCTTCCGCAATCTTGCCGATTATGATGCAGGCCTCCGCGAGATCGTGCGTGTGCTGAAGCCTGGAGGCGAGTGCGGCATCCTCGACTTCAGTGAACCCAAAGGATGGATGGGACAGCTCTATCGCATTTACTTCAAGCAAGTGCTGCCCCGCGTCGGTGCATTGGTTTCTGGCGTCCGCGGCCCCTACGCCTATCTGCCGAATTCGGTCGAACGTTTCCCCGAGCCGCAGGAAATGCTGGATCGCATGCTCCGCGCTGAGTTTCGCGAGGCTAGTTGGACNNTGGATCGCATGCGCCGTGCTGGCTTTCTCGAAGCTCGTTGGACGCCATACACTTTCGGCATTGCCGGTCTGTATCGCGGGAGGAAGTGAAAGCCCGACAGTGAGGCCGAGCCGGGGAAGAACACTACTTGGCGGCGGTACCCTGCGCAGAGACAGGCACGCTCTTAAAGCTATCGGCAAAAGCATCTGCAATGGTGTACCGCATCACCTTCTCATACTCCGCTCCAAGGAAGTTCCGCAGCCGGTCCGTGTTCATAATGTACTCACCCGTCATGTAGGGGAGCGCCTCCGGCGGAATCGCCGAGATCTGTCGCTTCCATAGATATTGCAGCACGAGCTGCATCGCCCACTTTCCGGGCACGCGCACCAGCTTGGCTTGCGCCATCTCAATGCAGCGTCCAAAGGTCAGGGGCTCACCGCGTCCGGCTACGTTCAGAATGGTCAGCCGTTGCGGTTCCGGATCGCGGTGCAGGATGTACGCGATCAGGCGGGCCGCGTCGTCTACATGCACAAACTGAATCTTGTTGTCGAGATACTGTTGCCCGCGTGGGAGCAGGCAAGGCAGTCGCTTGCCCTCGCTGCGCATTTCCTCCGCCCGTGGGCCTTTGCCGTTCGGTGTGCCGCGAAACGCTCCCAGAAAATAGTTTTCCACGCTGGCGCCGGCAAAAATGTGCGGACGCAGAATATACACGCTGCACCCGCGCAGGGCTGCGGAGCGCTGCTGCACCACTTCGTCGCACTGTTTCTTGTGAATCGCATACGGCAGCGTGTGTGCCGCCATAGCCGACTCTTCCTTCGCCGGCAACGGCAGGCTCGGTCCGTACGCAGAAACACTGCTGGGAAAAATAAACTGCTTGATCCCGAAATCCGTCGTGCGGTTCGCCTCGCTGATGGCTTCCATCACGCGAGCNNGAGCCGTTCCGGCCACGTTGATCTGCCACATACGCTCCGCATCCAGCACGCCAGCGCGCACCGCATCGACCACGAAGGCAAGATGCACCACAGCCACCGGTCGTGTGTCCCGCAGCATCTCGTAGAGCACACGAGTGCAGGACTCCTCTCCCAGATCCATGCGCTCGAACTGCAGGGGCAAATCGGTTTGGGGTGGATGCATGTCCACCCCAAGCACCGAAAAGTCACCCAGCAGCGGGAGAAGCCGGGAGCCCAGGTTTCCCGCAATGCCGGTGACCACGACGACAGGTTTCGCGTTCACCATCAGTTTGGCTTGGATGGAGGAGCTTGTTGCGCCGGAGGCTCAGCCGGCGGATTCGCCGCCGGAGGCGTAGCCTGCGGTTGAGCTTGAGGCTGCGTCGCAGGCGGAACCGTATGCGGATGCGGCATGCGCGGCGGTCCCGGACGCCCTCCCATCGGCCCCGCCGGTGTCGGCGGTCCAAAATAGGCGTCGTTGGTTTCTGCGTGGTATGAATTCTGGTACCTATCCATCAAGTCCTTCTGTCGTTGGTTCTTCAGCGTGGTATGGATTTCATCGCTTACCTTCTCCAGCGGGAGAACTTCTTTGCTCACTACCTTGTAAATATAGTGTCCGCCATTGTCGCTGATCACCGCCGACACCTCGCCCACTTTCAGATCAAATACCGACGCATGTGCTGCAGGCAAACCGGTGCGCCGCACTTTAGGCAGGTTGATCGTCGGCGAATCCATTTTCATGCCGGCCGCTTCGAACGCTTCTTTCTGCAGCTTGGCGATATCTTCCCCTGCCGCCGCCCGTTCCCGCAGGCTGTCGGCCAGCTTGTTCAACTCCTGCTCGCCTTGTTCCTGCTTCGCTTTATCCGCCTCGTCCTTGGCCTTCTGCTGCTCATCGGACAGCTTCTCTTCTTTCGCGCTCTCTTTCGCGGGTTCGGCCTGCTTGTTGCGCGGAATAAACAGCCGGTCCAGCGAGAATTGCTCGTAGGCTTCAGGATTGGCTTTGTAATACTCGGCGATCTTCGTGGGGGGAATTTTGTCGGCGTCTTCCTGCACGCTGCGCTCTAGTTCCCTGGTCAGAATCTGCATATTGAGGAACTTGATCGTCTCCGCGAATCGTGGGCTCTTGTCCAGGCCTTTCTCTTTTGCCACTTCCGACATCGCCATGAACCGAGGCAGCACGGTGGCCAATTGACGCTTTTGCTGCGCATTCAGCGGATTCGGGCCTTGTTGCAAGGCGCTGGCTAGCTTCTCGAACTTTGCCCGCGTGATGACCGTCTTGCAGTCCGCCGGCTTCTTGGCCGGGGTAGCGGCGGTCTTGCCAGCGCCGGCCTTGGACGCAGCGCTCGTCTTCGGTGTCGCTGGACACACACCAGTGATTGTGATCACCGCCGCACTCTCCGCCACTTCCACAGCCGGCGCCTCTGGCGCCTTAGTGGCAGCGGCTGGGGCCTGAGTCGAGCCCGGCTGCGCCGGCGTCATCCCCGGTTGCGCCTGTCCCCAGGCCAGCGTACCCAACAACACACACACCAACCAACTCTTACGCATACAAGATTCCTCCAGGATTGGTACATCAGGAAGTTGGACAACCCGAACTTAGCATCCTAGCATAGAGGCCCGTTCCCGCAGAACCCGGATGCGACTCCTTACCTTGAATCCGACGGTCAAACTCCGGAGTGAAATCGTCCCCAGCCAAGGAACGCTCATTCAGCCNNGGCTGGAAACTCGGTGATTGCCGCCCTCGTCATCACGGGCGGAAAAATCGTTGTCGGCGTCACCACCGGCAGCCTGGGGATTCTCTCCGAAGCCGCGCACTCTGCGCTGGATCTGATTGCAGCTCTGCTTACTTATCTTTCTGTCGGTGTCTCTGACAAGCCTGCCGACGCCGACCACCAATATGGCCACGGCAAGGTCGAAAATTTCTCTGCCTTCGTGGAGACGGGCCTGCTTCTGGTGACCTGCGCCTGGGTCGTCTACGAAGCCGTCGTGCGCTTGTTTTTTCGCCGGGTCGAAGTTGAACCCTCCATCTGGGCGTTCGTCGTAATGCTGGTTTCCATGGTTGTGGACTGGTGGCGCTCCCGCGCCCTCGGGCGCATCGCCACAAAGTACGACAGCCAGGCCCTCGAAGCCGACGCACTGCACTTTTCCACTGACATCTGGTCCGCAGGCGTGGTCGTGCTTGGTCTTGCGCTTATCTTAGCGGGACGTGTCTATCATCTGGATTGGCTCCGCTTTGCCGATCCCATCGCCGCCCTGATGGTCGCTGGGGTCATCGTTTCTGTCAGTTGGCGGCTGGCACGACGCACCGTGGATGCCTTGCTCGACGCCGCACCCGCGGGGGTCCGCGCTCAGATTACCGATGCCGTCTCCCACGTGGACGGTGTGCTCGAAGTCGGCCGCGTTCGCATCCGCCGTGCCGGGAACCGTTATTTCGCCGATCTCGCCGTTGGCCTGGCCCGCACCGTCACTTTTCAGCGCTCTGAGCAATTAGTCGCGGCAGTAACCGACGCAGTCCACGGTATCCTTCCCGATGCCGATGTTCTTGTCCAACCCCTGCCGCGCGCCCAGCGCTCGGAAAACATCTTCGACCGCATTCGCGCCGTCGCCACCCGACATAACCTCAACGTCCACGACATCAGCGTCCAGGATCTCGCCGGCCAACTTCACGTCGAGCAGCACGTCGAACTCGACGAGCGCATGACCCTTAAGAGCGCGCACGACCAGGTCACCGAACTTGAAGCCGACATGCGCCACGACGTGCCTGAGATCGCCGACATCCTCACCCATATCGAAAGCGAACCGGCCACCATCGAAACCGGCGACGAGTTGGTTCGCGATGCGGATCTCGAACGTCGACTGAAGACGGTCGCCGGCCAGTTCCCGGAAATTGTCGATATGCACGACGTCCAGATCAAGAAGGTGCGCGGCCGCTTGTACGTTTCTTGTCACTGCACATTCTCCGATGATCTCTCGCTCGCCCGCGTTCACGACATCCAGACCGAACTCGAAATCCACTTTAAGCAGGATGCGCCTGAGCTTTTCCGGGTATTGATTCATCCCGAACCCAGCACTGATAACCGCAGGTAGAATTCGAACAACGGAAAACTATGAATAACGCACGCTCCACCTGGATCGAGAAGCAACGCTTCACCGGCATCGCCGATAGCGGCCACCAGATCGTCGTCGATGGCGACAAGGCAGCTGGCAATAGTCCCATGGAGCTCGTCCTCATCGCTCTGTGCGGCTGCACTGGTTACGACGTCGTCTCCATCCTGCAAAAAAAGCGCGAGCCTTTCACCAGCCTCGAAGTGCGCGCCCAGGCCGAGCGCGCCGCCAATCCGCCCTCCGTCTACACGGAAATCAAGCTGCGTTACCGCATCGGTGGTAAAGTGTCCCGTAAGGCGGTGGAAGACGCAGTCCGCCTCTCGAAAGAAAAATACTGCTCGGTCTCAGCCATGCTCGATAAAACCGCGAAGATCACCGCCGAGATCGAATACGTGGATACCTAGGATCGCGGCAAGAACCGTACTGCCGACTAGAGACTCATGGCTTACAGAATTCTCTTCTTCACTCAACCCGGCTGCCTCAACTGCGAGGTGATGAAGATTTTTCTGGAGGCGAGGGAACTCGCCTTCGAAGAACGAGACATGAGTGACTCCGCCGCGCGTGTCGAATTGCTCGAAACCTACCATAGCCGCACGGCGCCGACGCTGGTGATAATCACTTCGACCGGCGCTGAAGTCATCGAAGGCTTCGACCCCGATCGCCTTGACCAGTTCCTTTCCGCTGCCTGATGATCGAAGCGATTCGTGAGGCTCATCATCCCAGACAAAAATCAGAAAAGCCCACACTTACATCCTTTGCGCGGCTATTTCTTCATCGCATCAGCGGCATTTCTTTGGGGAATCTCCGCTGCCTTGGGACGCGCCGTCTTTACCGGGAAGCTGCTATTGAGCAATGCCTCTCTTCATCCCATTGATCCGCTTGTTCTTTCCCAGACGCGCACTACATTCTCTCTGCTGGTGTTGCTTCCGATTCTCGTGGGGGCGAAGGGCTGGCAGCGGATCAAACTGCCGGCGCGCGATCTTGCTTCCTGCCTCCTTCTTGGCATCTTCGGCGTTGCTGTCTCGAATTATTTCTACTACGTCGCCATTCAACGTACGAACGTCGCTACCGCCATCATCGTGCAATACACCGCCCCAGTATGGGTTCTGATCTATGTGGTGGCGCGCGGCCAGCAACGACTTACGCCGCAAAAAGTGGCTGCCGTCGCGCTTACCGTCACCGGAATCGCCCTGGTTATCAATCTTCTCGGAGCTAAAGGCGCCGCGCTTCGACTGGATTCCTACGGCATGATCGCCGCGTTGCTGGCATCGTTCTCTTTCGCCTTCTACAATGTCGCGGGACATCACATTCTTGCGCGCTACGACCGCTGGCGCGTGCTCGTCTGGACATTCACGGCTGCTGCCGCCTTCTGGCTCATCGTCAACCCGCCCTGGAAGATTGCCGCTGCCCACTACGCACCCGCACAATGGCTTTTTCTGTTCGCCTTTTCGATGATCTCGGTGCTGGGACCATTTTCCCTTTACTTCCGCGGCTTGCAGCATCTCGAACCCACGCGCGCCATCATCGCCAGTTGCCTGGAGCCAGTGTTCTCCATTCTTCTCGCCGCCCTGCTGTTAGGAGAAGTGCTGCGCCCGATCCAGACCTTGGGAATTGTTTTCGTGCTCGCCGCCATCGTGATCGTGCAGCGCCCGGAAGGCGCAGGCGCGGAAAAAGAGGTCGTCGCCGTGGAACCGATCGAGTAGAAAGCAAAAAGCGGTAAGTCCTTCTCGGCGGTCCCTTTCTCGGTGGTCTCCAGGGCAATCCTCAGCCCTTGCGATGAATTCTTGACTTATTCCAGACGCTTTCCCCGCGTCTCCGGCAATTGCGTTGCAGTCAGCGCGGCCAGCAGATATCCAGCCGCACACAAATAAAACGCCCAGCCTAAACCTTTGCTCTGGCCGACCCGCCCAATTACCAGCGGCGCCACTGAACTCATCGTTCGTGCGCCGTTGTAAGTGAAACCCAGCGCGCGCGCCCGCACGCTCGTCGGAAACATCTCGCTCCCTATGATCCCTGAACCAGAGAAGATCCCAGTCCCAAAGAAAGCTACCACCGTCCCCAGCACCATGAGCACCATGGGCGCGCGCGCAGCGGCATAAAGTGGAATCAGAAGTGCTGCCGTTAAGCTATAAATAAGAAATGTCTTACGCCGTCCGAGATGATCCGCCATCCAGCCAAAACTACAATATCCCGGGAACATCCCAAAGAGATTGAGCACCACCAGCAGAGTAGTGGTGCCCATTACGCCAAAGCCGCGTCCGCCCTGCGGCACGGGCAATGACAAATAGGGTGGGATCCACTGGAACAATCCCCCACCAGGCAAACAAGCAAAAGAAGTTAAATAGCAGCAGCGTGCAGGTGTGCTTCACATAAGGCGCCCGAAAGATCACTGAAAAGTTCGTGTTTCGATTCCGGGCTTCGTGGGTCGAGCCTTCTCGAGTCAATGACACGGAGCTTGCTGTGTCTCTTCTGCCAATTGCATTACGCTGAACTTGCTCTGTCCTCTCCTGCCACATCCGGGATTCCGGCACTCCCCGCCGAATCCACAACGTCACGAGCGCCGGGAGAATCCCCACAAAGAACACGGCGCGCCATCCGAAATAACGCGCCACCGGACCTGCTACCAGTGCCGCTGCGGCAAAACCAATCGCCCACGAACTCTGCACCATCGAAATCGCTTTGGCACGGAACTCCGTCGGCCAGGTCTCGGCCACCAGTGTGGCGCCGATATTCCATTCGCCGCCCATTCCGAGGCCCAGCAGGAAGCGCGCCGCAGCCAGCATCGCGATGCTGGTCGCCAGTCCCGATGCGAACGAGCACAGCGAGTAGGTCAGGATGCTCGCCATGAGCGCCCGCTTGCGCCCGATGCGGTCGGCAAGAAAGCCAAACAGCACGCCGCCCAGGCCGGACGCCAGCAGCGTCAGCGTACCCAATAGTCCGGCCGTGGTTTTGCTCATGCCCAGGTCCCGCATCAGCAGCGCGAGCACCAGTGCATAAAGCATGGCATCGAAGGCATCGAGCGCCCAGCCCAGCGCCGCCGCCAGCAGCGTCCGCCGCTGATCAGGTGTAGCTTGCCGTATGACTTGGATTGGCCCAATCGCCATGAGGCGGGATTGTACGGCGCAGGTGGGAATTGTCAATTTCCGATTTTGCAATGGATCTAATGTTTTCTCCCTTGATACCCCAACTGGCGGTTTGACAATGTTTTTACTTATCCGGCGGCAATTCTTGGTTAGGCTTGTTGCGTCAAGCTGAGGCCGTGATACCTTCAGCTAGCGATGTTGTGAAACTGGATGTGTCTATGAGATTTCAGCGGGTTGCCGTACTTCTTGCTTTTCTTCTGACGTTCCTCACCCCTTGTTTCGCCCATCATATGGCGGTCGTAGTCAACAAGGACAACACCGTTGGCAACGTCACGTCCGTCCACCTGTCCAGGATTTTTCGGGCGGAGATCAAGAAGTGGCCGGACGGCAAGGCCGTTGTTTTAGTTCTGCACAAGGACTCCGCCGGTGAAACCGAAACGCTGCAGCGCCTGATCAAGATGAGTCCGACCGAGTTGAAGGCGCTCATCGCAGCTCACAAAGATTCCATCCAGTTGGTGGACTCCGATGCCGATGTTCTCAAGATTGTGCAATCCACACCCGGCGCAGTCGGTTTCGTGGATGTCCGCTCCGTCGACAACACCATTAACGTTGTGCGCGTTGACGGTAAGCTGCCCATGGAATCAGGCTATCTGCCGCATTAGTTCGCACCGGATTCAATCTGGAGTCCTTCGACTCATCGACTCTCAGCCCTTACCTCTTAACAAACTTTTGACATCTTTCAAACAACTTTGGAGTCGCAATCGGCTATAAGACTTGAGACTTCTTAAGGAGATCCATGAACCGAGTTCGGCCCCTGGTTGTTGTTCTCGTCGCTGCCCTGTCCATGGCAGTGGGTGCATCGGCGCAAACCGCGAGTCCTACCCTTACGGCGTTGTTCGACTTCCCATGCAATGCATCCTTCGTCTGTGCCGACGGCTACTTTCCAATTTCACTCATCGAGGGCTCCGACGGCAATTTCTACGGCGCGGCGGCTGGCGGTGGCACCGGACTGAATGCCCAAGGTACGATCTTCAAGATCACCCCAACGGGACAAATCTCGGTGATTTACAGCTTTGCAGAAAGCTCCAACGGAAGCCTGCCGAACGGTTCCGCTCCGATAAGCGTGGTCGAAGGCACAGACGGTTTTCTTTACGGCACGACTTCGGAGAACGGTGGCAACGGCTTCGGAACGGTCTTTAAACTGAGCAAGAGCGGCGTGATTCAGACGCTCCATAATTTTTGTGGGACCGAGACCTGCGCGGATGGCGCAAATCCAGGTTTCCTCATGCAGGCGCTCGATGGCAACTTCTACGGAGCCACCGGCCCAACGCTTCCCCCCACTAGCGTGCTTTTCCGCATGACTCCAACAGGATCATTCAAGGTCCTGCACACCTTCGACACGGAGTCGCAGCCGGATGGCGCTGGCGTTTACAACATGGTGCAGGCGTCGGATGGCAATTTTTATGGGACCACAGTCGCTGGCGAACAGTTCAAGCCCTATAACAGCGTCTTCCGTTTCGATCCGGCCACGGACAAGTACACCATCTTGCACGGTTTCGATACTCCCAACATCAATCTCCCGAACGTCGCCACCAGTGGCCTCGCGATGACCTCGACGGGCGAACTCTTCGGTCTGCAGGCCGGGAGCGAGTTGTATCAGATCAGCCTCACTGGCAAATATCAAAGGCTCAGCGTCCTCTCCACGGCCGACTTTTTTGACGGCAACATCCTCCAGGCTTCGGACGGAAATTTGTGGGGTGATTTCTTGGGTGGCGACTGCAGCGGCCAAGGCATCGCCTTCGCCGCGAACACAACCGGATCAGTTCTGCAGAGTCTCACATTCGACTGCTCTACGGTCGGTGAGCAGCCAGCAGGGATGATCCAAGCCGCCGATGGCAAATTCTACGGCGTTACCTTAGGCAATGGTGGAGTCTCATCCACGGATGACGTCACCAATGGCACCATCTGGACCATCGATGCCGGACTACCCGCACCCCCGCCTGCGGTCATTGCCTTCCGCCCTTCAAGCGGCCAAGTTGGCTCGAAGATTCTGCTCCAGGGGAATCACTTCGTCGGCACTACTGCCGTCAGTCTTAACGGTGTAAGCGCCGCGTTCCGAGTGCTTAGCGTGAGCTACATCGGCATTACCGTGCCCACCGGCGCCACCAGCGGCCCCATCACCATCACGAATGCTGGTGGAACAGCCACGACTATTGGGTCGTTCACGGTCCAGTAATGGCTGAGCCGAGGAAGACCACCTATCGCGGTCTGCGACTGAGCAGATGAAAATATCTGCGCGCCTTCTTCACATCGCGCGCGATCTGCTCGCGGAGTGCATCTACCGACGGAAACTTGATCTCATCCCGGAGCCGATCGAGAAAGCAGATCTCAACTTCGCTCTCCGGCGTTAGCTCTATGGGATGGAAGTCCAGCAGGTGGGTCTCGATGGCAAACGAATCTGCCCCAAACGTCGGCCGATTGCCCACGTTAGTGACCGAATCAAAGCGTTCAGTCCCCACCCGCGTCCACGTAATGTAGACGCCATCCTTCGGAACAAGTTCCTCATAGCGCGCCAGATTGATAGTAGGGACGGTGTACTTCGATCCCAGCCCGCGCCCGCGTCCCGGCGCATTCAATATGCAAAACGGTCGCGCCAGCAAGTGCCGCGCCCGGCTTACCCGGCCCGCGTTCAGCAGCTTGCGGATGTGACTGCTGGAAACCGGCTCGCCGCGCAGTTTCTGCTCTGGATAGGCGTTCACTTCAAAGTCCATCTCCTGCCCAAGCTGCGCCAGCAGACTCACATCGCCCGCAGCCTTGTGCCCGAAGTGAAAGTTATAGCCTTCATGCACCTCGCGTGCATGCAGCTTTTTCTTGAGAATGCGCTCGGCAAACTGGCGTGGCGTCATCAGCGAAAGATCGCGCCCAAAAGGCAGTATCAGCACCGCATCAATGCCCGTTGCTTCCAACAAGCGTAATTTCTCCGGCAATGGAGTGAGGAGCTTGAGCGCCGAGTCTGGCCGCAGGATACGCGCCGGATGCGGCTCAAATGTCACCGCCACGGCTTTAGCCTCGCTCTGCCGCGCCCGCCGCACAATTTCGCCCAGCACGTGCGCATGGGCCCGGTGTACCCCGTCAAAGTTTCCCACGCTCACCAGCGACGGCCCAAACCCCGCCGGGACGTCGTCGAGTTTGTGAAAAACCTGCATACCAGCCAAGGACGTCGTCGGACCTCGGACGTCGGACCTCAGTTTCAGTGCTGTCATCTTCAAGATTCCGCGATCAGCTGCTCAATTCGGCGGAGGTCCGTGGTCTGAGGTCCGATGCCGCTCCTAGATTTCGAACTCCAGCTTCATTCCGTCATAGGCCAGCCGCACATGCGACGGCAGGGTGGCGTTCGTCGCCTCATGCGCCAAATCGTGGCAAATGTGGGTAAAGAATCCCCGCTTCGCCTTCACGCGATCCACAATGCGCAGAGAATTCTCCACTGTCGAGTGTGTGGGATGCGGCTTATGCCGCAGAGCATCCAGAAACAAAATGTCCAGCTCTTCCAACTGACGGAACGATGCCTCCGGAATTTCACTATGGTCCGTGAGATACGCTGCGGTTCCAAAGCGATAGCCGTAAATCTCCGTCTCGCCATGAATCAAGCGCACCGGCTCAAAGAGTGCCCCGAAAAGTTCCACTGGTCCGTCGATTGGACGCAACTCCAGTTGGGGCAAGCTGCCGTACTTGTAATCGGAATCAAAGATGTAGCTGAACATCCTGCGCAGAAAGGCTGCCGCGTCAGGACGCGCGTAAAGCGGCAACTTCGCCGGTTTATGACGGTAGCTGAGCGGGCGTAGATCGTCGATGCCCAGAATGTGGTCGGCGTGCGTGTGCGTGTAAAGAACCGCGTCCACGCGATTGATTCGTTCGCGGATGGCCTGGGCGTAAAAATCGGGCGCGGTGTCGATGAGCACGACCTTGCCCGCATACTCGATCATCACCGAAGGACGAGTGCGGCGGTCGTGCGGATCTGTGGAATTGCAGACCGCGCAGTCGCAGCCCAGCGTAGGCACGCCCATGGACGTGCCGCTGCCCAGTACTGTGAGCGTGGCCTTCATGAGCGAGCCTGCACCACTTGACGTGTGTGCGAAACCGTCATCGTCCTTTGGTTCCCGTTGCGGGGCCGGGTTGCGGCGGACGCGAGAGTGCGTTGGTCACTTCCACATAGGCCATACGCACCTCGTAGAGGCTGTTCTGCAGAAAAGCTTCTTCGGTCGGAGTCAGGTTGCCCTTGGTTTTCTCTGCCAGCAGGGCGAGCGTGTCGATGGTCTGGCGTGCTCCGATAATGTCCAGGCGAGGCTCTTCTCCCTGCTGATGCATCAATCCCAGCTGCAGCATGGCGGTCATGTACAAGGACGCCAAGAAGCGCTCAAAGGTCATCTCAAGCTCTTTGGCGGAATGCCCGCTCAGTTCCACCCGCGAGTCCAGCGCGTCAGACGATTTCCGGTAAGCATCGGCCTGTGCCTGCTGCTCGGCCGCAGTAGGGGCTGCGGGCATGCCTTGCCCCAACATCCCGTCAGCTTCCGCGGGAAACGCCACCACCGAGTTGGCAGCGGGAGCAGTTTCCACGGCCGCGGTTTGATTTGAGGGTGGAGCGGGCGCATGAGGCGCCGCAGCCTTGGGTGCTTCTACTTCCTCGAGAACATCTTTGCGTAACTCTCCGTCTTCGGTGAACAAGCGACGGTCGGTTACAGTGAAACCTGACTCCTGCCTCTTCTCAGCCATAGCATCTGTCCTTATAAGTCTCTCTCCGGAAATCCTGATGAAGCTCTCTTCGCGTCCTTCGGGCAACCTTCGGGCCAAAAGCTTTTTCCTACGCGTGGTGCAGCAGCGAGTCCTCCGCCTGTCTAAGAGTGGCGCTCTCCAACGGCAATTGAATCACGGTAGCCTTGAGCGCGCCAATCGTCACCTCGCGCCCCGGCACTCCAACCTCGCGCCGAATATAGCCCAAGGCAAGCGTCCGCTCACCGGAGGGCGTGCGTAGAACCGCACTGCTGGTGACTTCCCCCACTTCCTTTTCGCCGGAGACGATCTTCTCGCCCGTCGAGATTGCCGCTGCGCCTTCCATCAGGAAGCCGGCAAACTTGCGATGCACGTTGCCGCGCGAGCGAATGCGCTCCACAATCTCCTGCCCTACATAGCAGCCCTTGTTGAAGTTGAGGGCGCGCATCTGCTCCGTTTCCTGCGGCAAATCGCGCTCCCGAATGTCCACGCCGTAAAGTGGGATGCCGGCCGCGATACGCTGCATTTCCAGCGCCTCGCTCCCTACAGCCGTTGCCCCGGCGGCGAGCAGCGCGTTCCACGTCTTGTAAACATCCTTGGGTGCAAGCCAGATTTCGTAAGATTCCCGCTGCGCATCTTCACCCCGCACGACCGTACACTCCACGCAGCCGCAGTCGCAGTCGCACTTCGGCGTGATCATCTGCAATGGCTTCAGTTCCGGAACTTCGATCCCTGCGGCGTTCAGTATGGCGCGGGACTTTGGGCCTGCCATCCCCAGAGCGGTCTCCTGCTCGCTGACGTTCGTTACCTCCACGTCGTCCATGATGATGTAATGGTCGAAAGTGGCGATGATCTTCTCGACCTGGCTGCGATCCGTCTCGACCGTGAGCGCATCGCCCTGGTTGTAGACGGTCATGTCGGCGAGGATGCGGCCCTGCGGATTAAGCAGGAAAGCATACACGCCGCTTCCGGCGGCAAGATCGCGAATGTTGTTGGTCACCATACCGTTCAGCCAGCGCACGCGGTCGCTTCCCGTGAGCGAAATCCTCGCCCGGAAGCCCCGGTCATAGATTCCACAACCGTTGAGCAAGGCAGAGAACTCCTCATGCACGTTGGAAAAGAGCGCCGCCGTGGTGGCTCCGCGGTACTCGCTCTCACGCACCGGTTGGTTCGCCGACGGCGCGCGAAGAGCGTCTTGAAGTGGAGTAGTTGCCATCGAAGTATTGATTATAGCGAACGGCATCGCGATTCATTGCCGATTGCTGATCGCCAACTACCGATTGACAACCTACTCATTCCGCCCGGCTTGTGTTAGCTTTTCTGCCGTGGACCCGCAAAAGCCTTCCAGGAAACGTATTGCCGTCATCCCCGGGGACGGAATTGGCCAAGAGGTAATCCCCCAGGCCCTCAAAGTGATCCAGGCATCGGGAGCCGACGTCGAGATCAGCGAATTCGATTGGAGCGCTGACCGTTATCTCCGCGACGGCACCACAGTTCCTCCCGATGGCTTCGTCATGCTGGGGCGCGACTTCGATGCCGTCCTGGCCGGCGCCTTCGGCGATCCCCGGGTCAAAACCAACATCCACGCCAAAGAGATCCTTCTCGGCATGCGCTTCAAGATGGACCTTTACGCGAACGTGCGCCCGGTGCAGCTGCTCGATGCGGCACTGTGTCCGTTGAAAGGCGTCGAGCCCAAGGACGTCGATTTCGTCGTGATCCGTGAAAACACGGAAGGCGTCTACACCGACGCCGGCGGAGTCTTCAAGCAGGGCACGCCGGACGAGATTGCGATTCAGGAAGACATCAACACACGTAAGGGTGTGGAACGCATCATCCGGTATGCCTTTGAGTACTGCGAGCGAAATACGAAGCTTGACGGTTCGCCGCGCGGTCGCGTGATGATGTGCGACAAGTCGAATGCCATGACGCACGCTGGAGGTTTGTGGCAGCGCGTATTCAAAGAAGTGAGTGGCGAGCATCCCCAGATCGAGACCCAGCACATGTATGTGGACGCGCTGTGCATGCAGATGGTGCGCGATCCGCGCCCTTTCGATGTGATCGTGACCAACAACATGTTTGGCGACATCATCACCGACCTCGCTGCTGGGCTGCAGGGTGGCCTGGGCATGGCCGCGAGCGGGAATATTCATCCCGGGAGGACGTCGATGTTCGAGCCGGTCCACGGCTCCGCCCCGCCCATCGCGGGGAAGAATCTGGCGAATCCGTTTGGTGCGATTTTGACTGCGGCCATGATGCTGCGGCACTTGGAACTGACAAATGAAGCGGAGAGGATCGAAGCCGCCGTGCTAGAGGCGGTACGGCAGAAGAAGACTACGCAGGACGTCGGTGGAACTTTGGGGACGCGAGAAGCGGGGGAGTGGATCGCGAACTGCGTACACCGCGGATAGAACCAGGCGCTTCGTCCCAAGCGAAGCAAACCGATTCGCAAAGGCGAATCGGCGCGAGTGGCCAATAGTTCGCTCGTAATGACAATTTACGGCCTAGGGCCTAGCAGGCTGCTGAAAAACTACTCCCGTTCCACAGGCGAGTCGTGTTAAGAGTGAGGGATGAGGGGCATAGATCATCAGCAGAGTCAGATGTTCAGTTATTTGTCGCCGGAAACGCGGGTGCGGAAAGATCACCCGCTGCGAGCGATCCGGGTGATGGTGGACGAAATACTTGCCCAGTTGTCGCGACGATTCGACAGCATGTACGCGAGCGCCGGCCGACCTTCGATTCCTCCGGAGAAGCTGTTGCGGGCACAGTTGCTGCAGATGCTGTATTCGATTCGCAGCGAGCGACTGCTGATGGAGGAGATCGATTACAGTGTTCTGTTTCGCTGGTTTGTGGGATTGAACTTGGACGAAGAGGTATGGGACGCGACCACGTTCACCAAGAACCGGGACCGGTTGCTGGAGGCCGAGGTGGCCGAAGAGTTTCTGGCACAAGTGGTGGAGCGAGCACGGAGCCAGGGGCTGACTTCGGACGAGCACTTCACGGTGGATGGGACGTTGCTGGAAGCATGGGCGGGGGCGAAGAGTTTCCAGCGGAAGAATCGAAAGACTCCGCCGCCGGACGATCCTGGCAACCCCACGGTGAACTTTCACGGGGAGAGTCGGAGCAATGAGACGCATGCATCGAAGACCGATCCTGATGCCCAACTGGCACGCAAGGGCCCTGGGAAGGAGGCCAAGTTGAGTTACAGCGGGAATCTGTTGGTGGAGAACCGAAACGGATTGATCGTGGACGCAGAAGTATTCCAAGCCAATGGGACAGCGGAGCGCCACGCAGCGCTGGTCATGCTGGAGCAGATTCCTGGTACGAAGGCAGTGACCGTGGGCGGGGACAAGGGATATGACACTGCGGATTTCGTGGCCGAATGCCGCCATCTGGGAGTAACCCCGCACGTGGCGCAAAATGATGGGCGCAGAGGCGGGAGCGCCATCGACGCACGTACCACGCGCCACGCCGGCTATGGAATCAGCCAACGAAAGAGGAAGCGCATCGAAGAATGTTTTGGATGGCTGAAGACGATCGCGCTGCTGCGGAAAGTGCGCCATCGCGGGATCTTTAAGGTGGACTGGGTGTTCACCTTCGCCTGTGCCGCTTACAACCTGGTACGTATGCGGAACCTGAGTCGAGCGGCGGTTCAACCCGGCTAAGCTGCAGGAGGCGTGCATCACCGAAACTCGGAACAGGGTTCCCGACATAACCTAAAGCCCCCTGCACATAAAGAAGAAGAGCAGAGAGAGACAGGAAATAAGCCGTGTACATCAATTTTTCAGCAGCCTGCTAGGTAACGGAGACGGTACATTTCGAGCGGGACAGACGATCACCTTCAATAACATCGACACTGCACCGGTACTCGCCTTTGCCGGCGATTTCAACGGCGACGGCAACCTCGATGTCCTAGTCTGGGATGTTGGGCTTTACGAATTCTTTGGCAACGGAGATGGGACGTTTCAGGCGGGCATTCCCTTGTTCAGCAACCTCGGTGGTGGTTTGGTCATGGCTGACTTCAACCATGACGGATTCCCCGACATTATTACTGCAAGCGACGCCAGCGGCTTTGCTACCGACGGCATGTTCTCGGTCTTCTTGGGCCAGCCTGACGGTTCGTTCCAGTACGCAGCAAGCTATGACCCTTACCCTTACTTTCTTGACGGTCCGGGTATTGAAGGCATTGCCACGCCCTTGAGCCCGTTTCCAGGAATAGTGGGAGATTTCAACGGCGATGGCAATCCTGATGTTGTCGTTTTCCCGTATTTGATTGCCCCTTATCTGGACCCTGCGCTCCAGATCCTTTATGGCAACGGAGACGGGACGTTCACACCAACTTATGTGAACTACCCTCTCTACAAGCCGTACCTCCCGGAGTTCGCTGCCGCCCTCAGCGGGGATGGCCTCAGCGACTTGGTCGAACTCGACAATTACAGTCCGTCATTCAACGTGATCAATTCCACCACCGCTGGGCCGGCTGTGCAGCTGGATTTGCTAACTGCGCCTCTCACCAGCACGACAGGCACGGGACGAGTAATTTTGAACGCACCAGCGGCGACGCCGACATCGGTGTCGTTCGCGACCAGTGATCCGAGTGTAACGGCCGCCAACGTGACCATTCCCGCAGGGGCGGTGAGTCAGGATTTCACATTCTCCACGGGGAGCGGATTTAATCAGCTCAAAGTGTTTTCGATTGAGGCGCAAGTTGGTCGCGCCACAGCGACAGCCTACGATTATTTCTTGGGTCCGCCGCCCCTACCCGTCATCGAATTTACTCCTTCGAAGCTTTTCTTTCCCGAAGTAGTCGCCGACGGACCCGGTAGTACCCTGCCGGTGGCGGTCAAGAACGTCGGAGCCGGGATGCTGACGATTAGTCTCATTCAGCTAGGCACGTATTTTAGCCAGACCAACAATTGCGGCAACGGTTTATCGCCGGGAGCTAGTTGCACAATTCAAGTTACGTTCTCTCCTTACGGTGATGGCGATGTGACTTGGTCAATGGGGGTCGCAGACAATGTTACCGGTGTATACGGGAGCATTGCACTGGAGGGCGTCGGCATCTTGCCTCTGCAGATTTCGCCATGCTGTCTCGGATTCTCTGAAGTGGTAGGCGGAACGAGCTCGCCGCAGGCGATAACATTGAGCAACGTGGGGACGATACCAATCCAGGTTAGCGGTGTTGTGCCCAGCGGAAGTGGGATCGCGCAAACGAACAACTGTAATACGATTGCGGCCGGCGGGAGTTGCCAGGTTAATGTGACTTTCAGTCCGACCAGCGAAGGCCAGGTGATCGGAACGCTTACGCTTAGCACGAACGTTCCGAATTTGGCGCCCTTTTTTGTTCCCATCAGTGGAAATGCTGGTGACTTCTCTCTGGGGACAGCAGCTCCGATGACGGTTAGCCCCGGCGGAAGTGCGACTTACCAGCTCAGCGCAACAAGCAGTGGGAGCTTTTCTGGCAATGTGACTCTCGGCTGTAGCGGCGCAACTTCGGGCGTTACCTGCACGATTAATCCTTCGTTGGTCGATTTACTCGCCGACGGAACCTCCCCGTATACAGTAACCGTGAAAACCAGTACGAATGCCAATGCGTCACATGTTTGGCCTTCAGCAGCGAATGTGCAGCCGGGGAAGGCGCCTTTGATCGCTTTCATCGGTTTGCTTTCGGTTGTGCTGTTCGTTGGCATAAAAGCAGACGATTTGGGCAGAAGAAACGTAATCAGAGCCACGGGGTTGTGCCTTGGATTGCTCCTCGTTTCTTGCGGAGGCGGAGGGAGTGGCGGAAGTTCCGGCCCGCAACCTGCGACCTACACGCTGACGATTACGGGAACGGCTGGCCCCGTGTCGCATACGACGAGCATCACGCTGAACGTACAATGAGTGCGGGGCCAAGATTGACGCTTGTTTGTTGAAAGTCGATTGGCGAAATATCGCTCTCTAACAATGTCGGCGGTGTCAAGCACGATGCGCGCACACGACTGCATGCACTCGTTCAAGAGCGCCATTTCGCTCTAGTAGAGGGTTTGCGCTTTCCAACCTAGGCTCGCTCCTAATCGTTAGGGTCAAGAACTCAGTCCGACCCAACCATC
>PMXH01000018.1 GCA_003165855.1 Acidobacteriaceae bacterium
TCTCAGATCTATGCCCGCGAAGGAGTCGATCTCGATCGCTCAACCCTGGCCGGTTGGGTA
Source organism: Acidobacteriaceae bacterium (assembly GCA_003165855.1). Classification (GTDB taxonomy): domain Bacteria; phylum Acidobacteriota; class Terriglobia; order Terriglobales; family Acidobacteriaceae; genus Sulfotelmatobacter. Next base: position 61 of record PMXH01000018.1, read on the forward strand.
GGTGCAGCCAGCGAGTTACTTGCACCTCTGGTCGATGCATTGCGCAGGCATGTTCTATCCGCAAGCAAGATTCATGCCGACGACACGCCGGTTCCGGTGCTCGCTCCAGGCAACGGAAAGACCAAGACCGGCCGCCTCTGGACTTATGTTCGCGATGAACGAACGGCCGGCGAAAACACCCCGCCAGCCGTGTGGTTCGCTTACTCGCCGGATCGCAAGGGTGAACATCCGAGATTGCATCTGAAGAACTTCAAGGGTGCTTTACAGGCCGATGCCTACGCAGGTTATGTTCCCAGCGCGGTTATGTTGCGGAGTGGAAATCTGGCCAAGTGGGCATGTGGGTTGGGCTTCGGATAGAGCACATAATTGTCTCCTGGGTTTCAGAGCGCCTTTAAGAATGCCATCAGCGTGGTGTCGCTGCGCCACGGCCTCGAGCGCGTTTCTGCTTCGATCTCGCAGTGGGCGAGTGCCTTCGCCTTCATCTCCAAGTCGACTTCGGCGTAGATGTTGGTCGTATCAATGGAGACGTGTCCGAGCCAAGCGCGAATCGTGTTGATGTCCACGCCGGCACGAAGAAGGTGTACTGCCGTTGTGTGGCGAACAGTGTGCGGGCTGATCCCCCTTGATCTGAGAGAACGGTCGCTGGATGACACGCTTACTCCTGCTTTTTGAACCAGGCGATAGATTCCGAATCGTGTCAGGGGTGTCCCCCGAGCATTTCGAAAAACATGATCATCGTCAGCGCACTTGGTGACCAGATGCTTTAGGATGTCGGCTGTGTGCGGCCACAGAGGGCATATGCGAATCTTGTCCCCTTTACCGTGGATCCTCACCGACGGGGATCTTCCAAGAGCAAGGTCAGCTACATGCACATGGGCAGCCTCGTCTGCACGCGCTCCGGTGTTGTAGAGAAACAGGAGAAGTGCATGGTTCCTGTACCCGAGGAGCGTCTTGCGGTTAAAGAACTGCAGGATGGCGTCCATTTCTGATTTTTCCAAGTACCCGACCGTCGGTTCAGCCGTTTTCTTAAACGGTATGGCACGAAGTTCAGTACCCCAGGCAAGGTGCTCGGGGCTGTGGAGGCCAATGAACTTCGCCAGCGAGTGAATTGCAGCGAGTCGCTGATTGCGGGTTGCCACGCTACAGGAGCGGACGGATTCGAGGTTGGCGAGAAACATGCGCACAACTTCGGGCGACACATCTTCGATCAGGAGCCGCTCCAGTGGCTTCTTGTAATGAGAGTGAATGAACTGGAGGAGGAGCACCAAAGTATCGCGGTAGCTCGTCTGAGTGTTGTGGGACAGGTTTCGTTCGGCGATGAGATGTTCGAGCAGGAATCGGCGGATCCATGGACCGAGCAGCAATCGATTATGCATGGCGTCGCTCCATATCTGCATACTTCTCGAAGCGAAGGGCGGCCAGTTCCAACAGCTCTGGCGTCATGCTCAAGTAATGCTGAGTGCCGCGCAAATCCTTATGCCCGAGGTAGGTGGCCAGCTGCGGCAGCAGATGCTGTACGTCGGCACCGTTCCGATACCATGCGATGATCCTGTGAACGGCGGCGGTGTGACGAAGATCGTGCAGCCGGGGCGGATAGCTGGATCCTTCATCGCGCCGGAGGCCTGCAGCGCTGCGTACACGCTGGAATAAGGTGATGACGTGCTGGTACGGTAACGCTTCACCGGTACTGGATGCAAAGAACGCAGAATCTTCGAGGTGTGGAGTCGGAAGAGTGCTGCGCCGCTTTCGAAAGGCAATGAGTTCGGCAGTGAGCCGTGGGCCTAGCGGAACCAGACGGGACTTGAAGAACTTGGTGTCTCTGACCGTAAAGACACGACCAGGGAGGTCTGCGTCCCGCAAAGACAATCGCAACGCTTCGCCGACCCGCATCCCCGTGCTGTAAAGAGTGAGAAGAAGCACCTTAAAGGTGAACGGTTGCAGGGGATTACGGCTGGACTTCAAGACACTGGTAGCGCTTAATAGTGCTGAGAGTTCGCTCGTGGAGTAGATGTGCGGCCTGAAGGCTGGCAAAGGAGACGGAGTTAAGTCTGGCAGAGGCGAGCGCCTGACAAAGCGACGACTGATTGCAAACGAAAACAGCCCATGAATTAGCCTGTAGTTCAGAAACCAAGTGTTCGTGAGGGCCCTGTCGCCATCGAGAAATGCTCTCACTGCTTGCGGTGTGACATCACGGGCATCAATATCTCCGAGGACTCTGCAGAATCTTTTGAACACGCGAGGTTGAGTTGCGAATCGCATCCCCAGAGAACGCTTGAAAGACACATAGGTGTTAACGAGTTCCAGCAGCTTCATCGTAGCCCTCCCAGATCGAACGCAGCGACTTCCCGGAGAGCTGCAAGGTTTACCTTCGCGTAGACGCGTGTTGTAGAAACGCCGCGATGGCCGAGATGATCCCCAATCTCCTTGAGCGAAAAACCCTCCGATAGGAGNNTGATCCCCAATCTCCTTGAGCGACAACCCTTCCGAGACGAGCCTCCCGGCGCATGCATGCCGCAGCGAGTGCGGACCAAATCGGGTTGTTCGCGCTCCAACTCGCTTCAACCCCGTCGCAACAATGTGATGTATGGCGCCTTGGCTGACTGGTCCATGCGGCGAGTTGAGGCCAAGAAACAGCTCTCTGCGCTCGGATGCCGGACGAATCTCCCGCAAATATCTGGCGATCGCCGCGCCAACGGAAGAAACCAATGGATAGGTCTGGACCTTGCGGCGCTTCACTCGTCTCACATACAGAAGGTCTTGCTCCCAGTCGACATCCTCCAACCGAAGTTGCCTGACCTCTCCGGCGCGGAGACCATAAATGGCAAGAAGCATGAGGATGGCGCGCCCGCGCACATCGCGCGGCCGGTCCGTGTCGGCACTTCTGATCAAGCGTTCGACATCCGACCAAGGCGGTCCCATGGGCAGCGATTCATCCGAATACACANNGCCCTTGAATGCCCTCCGCAAGATGCTTACGACACCAATCCCGGTCCCCTGCAAAGCGCACAAACGATCTCAGGGCTTTAACGACGTTGCTGATCGAACGACGAGAACAACCATCCCCGGCCAGATGTGCAATGTAAAAATCGAAGTCAGAGACATCAAGGTCGCTCAAGCGACGCCCCGTGCCCCTGCACCAGATAAGAAATCTTCGGGCGCATCGATCCAAATACGAGATGGTGGAATCGCAGAGCCCACGATCCGATCTCATCCATATGCAGTACGCCTCGCGCTTATCGCGGCATGGGTCGGGGGCGACAGGATGCTCCCACCAGCCCAGATATCGGAGCCATGGCCGCACAATGTTCTCGAACCGCTCTTGAATCAGAGCCGGGTCGCCCCGCTGACCAACTGAGCGTCGCACCGCCAAGGCATGCAGGCACTCCTTGTTGAATGCGAGTCTGTGCTCGTCCTGAATCAGGCGAGCGGCCCAAAGAAGCTCTCTACACTTGAGCTCAATCGTGAGAGGCGTCGATCCTCTCTCAATGCAATGCTGGATGTAACGAGCGCGCTCCTCCGCCAGTGGCGCATCCCGATGACGTGCCAATGCGCGTTCGCTCTTGAAGAGATGTTCGAACATGGTGGTACCTCCTACAGACAATCTTGGAGGTACAACCAGTCTTCGCGGCCTGTTTATGTTGCCTCAATCTTCGAGCATGCACAGCTCAGAAACCGCTTCTGGAGGCGTGCGCAACATAACCGCGCTGGGAAC
>PMXH01000518.1 GCA_003165855.1 Acidobacteriaceae bacterium
GTTTCTGTGATTACCTCGGCCATGACTTGTGCGGTGATGGGGGCGAGGAGAATCCCGTCGCGAAAATGTCCAGTGGCAACGTAGTAGCCGGGCGTGGCAGTGGGGCCGAGAATGGGCAACCCATCAGGGGTTCCGGGGCGCAGACCGGCCCAGTCTTCGAGAATCTTTGCGTTGCGCAGCTCCGGAACGATGGCGACCGCAGACCGGTGCAGGCGCTGGATGGTGGCGAGGTCGGTGCGTTTGTCGAATCCGGCTTCTTCGACNNCTTTCGGGGCGCGGAATGAGGTCTTGGTTGTGGTAACGCCGCCGACGCGGCCTTCGACTTGATTCAACGCGATGACCGGATCGGCAGAGGAAAAATCGACACTGCGATGTTTGGCGGCTTGGAGCGCGGCAGCGGTGAGCGCTCGGGGATCGACGCTGCGCTCCTGCAAATAAAGAGCGGGACGATTGAGATCGGCAAGGGCTGGTTCGAGTTCGGCGAGAGGTGCAGGAAGCGGGTTTTCGGATTGTGACGCTGGATGCGGAATATGTGCGGTCGACGGGAAGAGAATCGTACCCTGATCGCGCAGGTCGACTTTCATTCCGGACTCGACTTGCAGTTCATATGCGAATTCGGGGTACATGCGCGCACTGGCCGTNNAAGCGCTGCGCCACCCAAAAGCGGCATCCCAAAATCGACGAACAAAGCGTCGAGCTGCGCTCGACTGGACACGAGGGCGGCTGTCCCGACATGAGCATCCTGGTGTTACTTTCGTGACCGGGTCGGCATACGTCTTGTTATACGATCCAGCGCTTCTGGCACCTATAATTCGTTCAAACACAAAAATCAGGGAAGAGCGAAGCGCTGGGTTCTTGCGGCGTTTGCAGAGGGTTCGTGGGGAAGGATATGTCGAAATTGAGTACGAAAGGGGGGCACAGTGCCGCGGCGGGATCGGTCTGGCTGTATGGACCGTGGCTGGATCTGGTGGTGGGTTGCAGCGCGTGGTCGGCTCCGCTCTTGCTTATTTCCTACGTTTCTATCGCTTCGAGCACGCGCGCCTGGTCGATCGCTTTTTATGCTTTGGCGTTGTTCTTTAACTATCCGCATTACATGGCGACGATTTACCGGGCTTACCGGCGTCCCGAAGACGTTCAGAAGTATCGAATCTTCACCGTATATACAACCGGGCTGGTTCTGCTGACGATGTTGCTGGCGCACTTCTGGATGGGCATTCTTCCGTGGATATTCACACTTTATCTGACCTGGAGTCCATGGCATTACAGCGGACAGAATTACGGCCTGTTTATGATGTTCGCCCGCCGAGCTGGAGCGAGCCCCAGCAAAGCCGAGCGCCGCGCGCTTTACGGGGCGTTTATCACGTCCTACCTGGTTCTTTTTCTGGGCTTCCACTCGGGACCTTCTTCCGATCCTTTGTTTATTTCGCTGGGAATTCCGCTGGCTGTGGGCCGATGGGGGCAGGTCGCACTGGGCGCTGGTTTCCTGGCACTCTCGACCTATGGCTTGTCGGGACTGGTGCGGGCTGTCGGATGGCGAAAACTGGTGCCGTGCCTGACGCTGTTCTCGTCGCAGTTTCTATGGTTTCTTCTGCCGGCGGCGATGTCGCTGATCTTCACTCATGGGATGGAGATTCCGCAAAGCCGCTATAGTTCCGGGGTGCTGGCAGTGATGCACTCGGCGCAGTATCTCTGGATCACGAGCTACTATGCGAGGCGGGAGGCATCGGAGGCGCAGGGGCGAAGCTGGCGTCCGTTGGCTTATTTCGGAGTGCTGGTGGCGGGTGGAATCGCGCTGTTCGTTCCCGGACCCTGGCTGGCCAGCCGGTTGTTCCACTACGATTTCACCGCGAGCTTTCTGATCTTCACGGCGCTGGTGAACCTCCATCACTTTATTCTGGACGGTGCAATCTGGAAGCTGCGCGACGGCCGAATTGCGTCTCTGCTGCTCAATTCTAGAGATCGCCTGGCTGGTGTTGCCTCCGAGGCGGGAGGCGGGTTGGCGGCCGCGTGGGAGTGGATTTCGGGAAGTAGCGCGCGGGCCCACGCGCTGCGGGTTGGCGCCGCGCTGCTGCTTGTGACGTGGGGAACGGTTGACCAGGCGCGACATTACTTCGCACTCCGTGCCGAGAATGTGAATGACCTGCAACGGGCGGCGTCGCTCGATTCGTTTGATAGTCCTTTGCAGACGCGTCTGGCGCATCGAGAACTGGAGGACGGGCATCCTCAACAAGCGGAGGCGGCGTGGAAGAAGGCGATAGAGTCGAATCCGGCCGATCCGGCGCCGCGGCAGGCTTTGTTGCGGTTCCTGGTAGAGCGCAATCGCTTCGATGAGGCTTTCGACTTGACCGAAGCGTCGCTCCACTACACTCCGAAGGATGCAAATCTCCTGCTGGATCGCGGACTGCTGGAGTTGCGCCGCGGCCATCCAGAAGTGGCAGTGGAGAGCTGGGAGCGGGCGATTGCCATCGATCCTGGCCAGATGCTCGCGCAACTCTATCTCGCGAACGAACTCGATCACGAGGGCAAGGCGGGGGACGCAGCGCTGCACTACAAAGCATTCCTGGGCAGAATTGCTCTGGTGCCCGCAGCCAAGCGTCCGGAACCGGAGAAGGTGATTGCGATTGCGCTGCGCATGGCTGATTGCCAGGCTCGGTCGTCGCAGACAGAGCAGGCGGTGCAGTCTTACCGGTTGGCGGCGAAGCTTGCAGCTCAGACGAAACAAGCCAAGCTGGAGAGCATCGCGAACGTGAACGAAGCAGTGATCCAAAGCGAAACCGGCAAAACGGATCAGGCGCTTCAGCTTTATCAGCATGCGCTGCAGTTGGATGAAGCGATCGGCGACCGGACCTCGAGTGCCGAGGATTGGCTCGCCTATGGCCGATTCCTCGAGAGTGCGGCGTTTCCGGAGCGGCTGGTTTACGCTTGCTTTGTGAAGTCTGCGAGCCTGCAGGATGCTCTGCCGGACGCGTCGCAACGGCAGTTTCTGGCCGATGCCAGCAGGAAAGCCGAAAGGCTGGTTGGGGCGGAAGCGGGCGCCATCCGTCGCGATCCACAAGCACTGCTGCAGGAAGCCCTGACGCTTCACCGCTGATCGCAGAATTTCATCGACGTGCCGGTCACCGGCTGCGTCGACCGGGCATCCTATGAGCTAATTGACACTATTGGCCTTGTGCTAAACAATTGAGAGATTCCAACAATCAAGTTCGGTTAAAACAAGTTTGGTCAAACAAGGGCGGTTAAATTCTGGGAGGAAACATGCCGGAAGAAGGCGAACAGATACCTATCGAACATACTGAGCATCAGTCGAACACGGGAAAGTGGATTCTGCTTTTCCTGGCGATTGTTTTTTTGGCGGGAGCGGTGTATGGGTATGTGACCACGCAGCAACACGTCGAGAAATTGACGAAGGATTTGGGCGACAGCCAGGCGCAGGTGGCGGAACTGAAGAGCAGAATGCAGACCGCAGAAGCGTCCGAGGATGCGCTGGCTCATCAGGTCGGCCTCACTAAGAAGGAGTTAGCCCAGCGCGCCGCCGAACTGCAGGCGGAACAAAGGACGGCTGAATCCCGCCTGCAGAAAGAACAGAACGAAGCGAAGGAGCAGATTGGCCAAGTAAGCGGGGAAGTGGCTGGGGTGAAGACCGATGTGGGTGGCGTGAAGACCGATGTTGCTTCCACCAAGGCTGATCTGGAAGCCACCAAAGCGAAGCTGCAGAGCGCGGTGGGCGACCTGGGAGTGCAGAGTGGATTGATCGCGAATACCCGCGGCGATCTGGAAGTGCTCAAACATAAGGGTGACCGGAACTATTACGAATTCACGCTGCTCAGGGGAGCGAAGCCGCAGGCGGTGGCGACGGCGAGTCTTCAACTCAAGAAGACCGACGCCAAGCACGGCAAATTCACGATCAATGTGACTTCGGACGACAAGACCATCGAGAAGAAGGATCGCAACATCGCGGAGCCGATTCAGTTCTACGCGGGACGCGACCATTTGCTGTTTGAGTTGGTGGTTTGGACGGTGGACAAGAACAAGGCTACGGGCTACTTGAGCACGCCGAAGAGCGCGCCGACGCCGGTGACTGCCAATTGAATGGAATGCTTTTCCCGGGTGGGCACGTAGCGGTGCAGATCGCGCTGCGTACGGGAGTGATCTACCTGGTAGTGCTGATTGGGGTGCGCCTTAGCGGCAAGCGCGAGGTTGGGCAGATGACGCCGTTCGATCTCACGCTGCTGCTTCTTCTTTCCAATTCCGTGCAGAATGCGATGACCGGGCCGGACACGTCGCTGATCGGTGGCGTGGTGGCGGCATCCACGCTGTTGGTGCTGAACTATCTGGTAGGGAGTCTCTCGGGTGTCAATCGCGGATTCCGACATCTGGTGGAGGGCCAGCCGAGCCTGCTCATTCACGATGGAAAGCCCATTGAAGCGCACATGGCGAGGGAGCACGTCAGCATGGACGAGCTACAGCGGGCGGTGCGCGAGCACGGCATTGCGGAGTGCAGTGATGTGGCTCTGGCCGTGCTGGAAGTCGATGGGTCGATTAGCTGCCTGAAATACGACGAGATCAAGCAGGACGCCAATAGCCACCTGGTGCGGCGAAGATTCATTCAGAAGAAGTAGAATCAGCACCTAAACAGGCTGCGGAAAAACTCGAATTGAGCCCTACAGCGCCCGAAGGCGCGATTGATAACGTGGCTTTTGCGGTATGCCTGAAGGCATACCCTGATACGAATCGTGAGTTTTTCAGCAGCCTGTGAAAGCATGCCCTGATACGAACCTACTCCAACCGCCGCAAACCTTACTGGATCGGCGCAAACTTCACGCAGACAGGCTCGGCGACGTCCAAAACCTCGCCGGTCGGCATCAGTTGACCGGTTTGTTGGTTGATGCGGAAGACGACGATGTTGTTGGATTTCTCATTGGCAGCAAATAGCAGCTTGCCGGTGGGGTCGATCTCGAAGCTGCGGGGAGTCTTGCCCTTGGTGGGAGCGTACTCGACGAGGGTTAGCGTTCCCTGGTTTGGGTCGACGGCGAATACCGCGATGCTGTCGTGGCCGCGGTTCGAGGCGTAGAGAAACTTTCCCGAAGGATGAATTTCAATTTCGGCGTCTTCTTTGGGTCCAGAAAAATCTTTAGGGAGAGTCGAGATGGTCTGCAAGGGACGCAGGGCGCCGGCGGCACCGTCGTATGAAAATACCGAAACTGTGGCGGACATTTCGTTGATCACGTAGGCAAACCGGCCTTTGGGATGAAGCGCGAAGTGCCGAGGGCCGGATGCGGGGGTGGTGGGTTTGGCGAAGGGCGGGTCGTTGAGAGTGAGTGAGCCTTTCGCGCTATCAAATTTGTAGACGAGAGTTTCATCGAGGCCGAGATCATCCACGATGGCGAAGCGATTGTCGGAGGATAAGTCGATGGAGTGAGCGTGCGGTCCTTCCTGACGCTCGGGATCCGTGCCGTGGCCGGTGTGCTGCACAAAGGCCGAAGCCTCACCTAGCCGGCCATCTTCAAGTACAGGGAATGTGGCCACGCTGCCGCCGGTGTAGTTTGCGATCAGAACATACTTTCCAGTTTTGTCTACCGTGATGTAACAAGGATCGGCGCCGCCCGAGGCAACTTGATTCAGCAAGGTTAGTTTGCCGGTCGCGTGATCGATGGCGAAAGCGCTGACGGCTCCACTCTTTTGGCCTTTGTAGTTGCCGACCTCGTTGACTGCGTATAGGAAGCGATGGTTCGGGTGTACGGCGAGGAAGGATGGGTTGGTGGTCTCTGCCGCCAAGCCGATGGACGTCAGCTTAGAGGTGTCCGGGTGGAAGCGATAGGCGTAGATCCCCTTACTTGTGCTGCCTTCCTGGGTGTAGGTGCCGACGTAGACGAAATATTTGTCGTCGTGTTGGGGAGTCGTCGCAGCTCCCGCGCCGATGGTCAGGAACAAGAAAGAAAGAAGAGTTGCGATCGTTTGGAAGAGATGCCGAGTTGGATTCATCGCTCTATAAAAGCGCATGTGGCGGCTATGATGCAAGGGGCGGCCACTGGGTGTGGTTATTTGGTAAGAACTACGGGCAGCGGCTGGTCGTAGGGCTGGACGACTACGCTCACGGACCGGCGCTGGTTGAAGCTTTGCAGGGGCACGGGGAAACTGACCATCACGGTTCGCCTAATTTCCTGGCCGGGCTGCAACTTGTCCTCGGGAGCAAGCGGCGGTTGTGTGTTCGTCTTGAGCGTGGGAAAGGCTTGATAGTAGCGGGCGAAATCGATAGCGGACACTGCGTCGCTGTTTAGTTCTCCGCTGGATGTGACGAGCTTGCCTTGAATGCCATGCACCCAGAGCGGTTTCTCACCCGAGTTGTGCAGAGTGAAGGTGAGTGTGACCATGACCGCATTCTGGTTGGGGATTTCGACCGCGGCTACGTTGTCGAGCGATCCGGCGCCTTGCGGCTTGGCACGCTGGAGAAAGGAATAGATCCCGACGATGAGGAGCACTCCCGCCATGGTCAGCAGCAGAACTTTGACCGGGGGCAGATTGCGTTTGGCGGTACCGAATTCATCGCCGATGCGGATGGTGGGACCGCGCTGAATCGCTGGTGGTGCGGGTGAAGGGCCGGGAGATGACGGACGAACGGGAGTTTCATCGGGCATAGGTTCTCCGTGTGCGCGCCGATCTTGCACGACCGAACAACAGCGGGATGGCTGGCAACAGGCTTCGAGTCGGCCTAGGCATTCTGATCCGGCGGGTCCTGAGTTGCGAACTCCGCGACGACTTCCAGAGCGCTGTCACCGGTGTTCCAGACCTGCTCTCGCGCGGTACGAGGCATGATGATGCAGCCTTTGGAGGCGGTCCCGGGTGCGGCGATCGAATCGCCGTGCATCAGGAAGCCGCTGCGTCCGAAGGTGTTGGTGCCGGTTGCCGGCGTCGGCGTCAGCACGAACGGTCCGTGCTCGGCGGTATTGACGGGCGGTCCGGAGATGGTCCAGTCGCCTTGAGGAATCGGACCGACATCGGGAACTGCCTGCATCGCAGGATTGTTCTTGCCATCGTCAAATCCAGAATAGCCAGTTGCCACGACTTGGCCATCCTGGAGCAGATTGCCCGTTTTCTGCGCGTACGTCCACATAGCCGACCTCGGCAGTCTAGCGCCATAGTTGCGGCGCCGGATACTCCACGATGGGAGGGTTAGTTCATGGGCCCTGTGTCGGGATAATATCCGTTCCGCGCCAGAGGGGCAACATCGCGCGGCAGACCGAATGCGGCTTGATAGGAAACAGCGCCGCTACCAGGCGTGCTTCATTGCCTTGGCGAATTGCGGCGCGGGCAGAGTGTTCAGGACGTCGTCTTTCGTGAGCCAGGCGCGGCGGGCTTGCAGGATGCCGTAGCGGATTTTGTCGAGGTGAGAGGTGTGGTGGGAATCGGTGTTGATCACGATCTTCACGCCGCGCTGTTTGGCTTGGCGCAGGTGGACGTCGTTGAGATCGAGGCGATCGGGATAGGAGTTTAGTTCCATTGCGACTTTGCGTTTTGCCGCAGCGGTGAGGACTGCATCCATGTCGAAATGGTAGGCGTCGCGGCGGAGCTGCAGGCGGCCCGTGGGATGGCCGATGATGGAGGTGTTTGAATTCGCGACGGCTTTGAGCAGGCGCTCAGTCATCTTCGCCGGCTCCTGATTGAAAACGGAATGCACGCTGGCGATGACCACATCCATCTGGGCGAGCACGTCGTCGGAAAGATCGAGGTCGCCGTCGGCGAGGATGTCGACTTCGATTCCGGCGAAGATGGTGATGCCGTCGATACGGTGGTTGGCCTCGCGAATCTTCTGAATGTGGGCCACGGCGCGCGCGTCGTCGAGGCCGTTGGCGAAGGCCAGGTTCTTGGAATGGTCGGTGATGGCGATGTATTTGTAGCCGTGGGCCTTGGCGGCGGCGGCCATTTCTTCGATGGTGTTCTTTCCGTCGGTTTCGACGGTGTGCATGTGCACGTCGCCTTGGAGGTCTTCCAGGGTGATTAGAGTGGGCAAGGTGTGCTTTTCGGCGGCATTGATCTCGCCAAGGTTTTCGCGCAGCTCGGGGGGAATGTAATCGAGCTTGAGCTTGGCGTAGATTTCTTCTTCGGTTTTTCCGGCGACTGGCGTTTCGGTTTTGAGATCGGCCAGGCTGTACTCGTTGAGGGTGTAACCCATTTTAAGCGCGCGTTGGCGAAGGGCCACGTTGTGGGCCTTCGATCCGGTGAAATACTGCATGGCGGCGCCGAAAGACTCGGGAGGGAGCAGGCGAACGTCGACCTGCATGCCGCCGCGCAGATGGAAGCTGATCTTGTTATCGCCTCTCGCGATCACGTCCATCAGAGGCGGATACTTCGCCACATACTCCACCGCACTGGCGCGTTCGGCATCGCTAGAGCAGGCAGCGCCGGTGACGAGAATATCGAGGTCGCCGACGGTCTCGCGGCCGCGGCGCAGAGAGCCGGCGGGGGTGATGCGGTCGATGCCGGGAAACTTCGCGAGATACTCGGAGAGCTTTTGCGCCTCGGTTTCGGCAGCATCGATCAGAAATCGCCCTGAGATGCGGCGGTAGTCTTCGATCGCTTTCAGCAGCTTTTGTTCGTGCTTCTCGCCCATGCGCGGCAGTTCGCGGATCTTGCCTTCGCGCGCCAGTTTTTCCACGCCATCGACATCGCAGACCTGATAGGCGCTCCAGATCAGGGCAATCGTCTTCGGTCCCAGGCCTTGGATCTTCAGCAGCTGGAGCATCGACGGGTGATATTTTTTGAGCAGATCGGCTTGCACACTAAGAGTGCCGTCCTTGAACAGTTCCTGCAGGTTGACCAGCATGCCTTTGCC
>PMXH01000171.1 GCA_003165855.1 Acidobacteriaceae bacterium
AAAGGGCACGGCCCGGGTACCGGGGGACCCTCTGGCGAGTGGCGCTCTACGCCCGCATCTCCAGCCACGACCAGCAGACACTCCCGCTTCAAATTAGGACCATGCGGGAATACGCGGCTCGACGTGGCTGGCAGATCGCCGCAGAGATCAAAGAAGTCGGCTCTGGCGCTCTGCAACGGCCAAAGCGCGAGGAACTGCTAGCCGCGGTCCGCCGCCGCGAACTGGACGCGATCCTCGTCTGGCGGCTCGACCGCTGGGGCCGCTCGCTTCCCGATCTTGTCATCACCCTGAAGGAACTGGCCGAGTTGGGCATCGGCTTCGTCTCACTCACCGNNCTCCGTTCGCCGCCTCCTGGAGAGCGCCTGACTGGTAGACTGTCTGAAACTCATGCATATACGATTTCTCCTCATTTCCGCGGGACTCGTGCTGATCACCCCCACAGCCAGAGCGACATACTCCATTGCCGCGTGTGACACCGCCATGCGTGCCTGCGGCGTGGCAGTCCAGACGAACAATCTGGCCGTGGGTGCGAGCGTTCCCTACGCGAAGGCAGGAGTGGGAGCAATCGCCTCGCAATTCGAGACGAATCCAATGTATGGTCCNNGGTAGGCATCGTGAGTGTGGATGGACGGGCATTCGTTCATACAGGAGACGAAGCAGCCAACGCCAAATGGGCCGGATCGCGAATCGGCAATGGATATAGCATTCAGGGAAACGGTCTGGCAGGGCCTCAAGTTTTGGAGGAGATGGAACATGCATTTCTCAATACAAAGGGTTCCCTTGCCGAACGGCTGATGGCTGCACTGATTGCAGGAGACCATGCAGGCGGCCAAACCACGGGACGCGAGTCTGCCGCCCTGCTCGTGAGCACTCCCGCCGGCTTTCCCATCGATATCGATCTGCGTGTCGATCATTCCGCAAATCCCGTTGCGGATCTACAGGTACTTCTAAACATCCAGATGGCCCGCCAGCAGATTGTCCAGGCACGAATCGCCGCCGGCAAAGGCCAGTTCGAGCAAGCGAAGGCGTTGCTGATCTCGGGCGTTTCCCGTGCGCCGACGTGGCCGCGCATTTGGTTGCAAGCCGCACGTGTGGCGGAAAGTATTGAGGAGCCGGAACTCACCGTCCAGTACCTTAGCATCGTTTTCACGATGAACCCTGCATGGATCGATACGGAGATCGGTGGCGGAAAGTACGAGGAGCTTGGGGCCGATCCTCTTTTTCATCGCTGGGTGACAGTTCAACAACAAAAGGCCGCCCTCGCAGATAGTCAACAATTTGCGTCATCGAAGACAGCAACAGCAGACACCAGAATGCAGATTGCCAACAGACTTCTTGAAGTCGGCAAGCCCAGGGAAGCGTTAGCATTCCTCGATGGAATGTCAGGAGGCAAAGCAATCAGCGATGTTCTCCTGTTAAAGGCAACCGCTTACGCCGCGCTCGGCCAATCTGCAGAAAGTAAAAATGTGTGCCGGGCCGGTTTAGAAGGCGACCCCAAAGATTCACGACTCCGATTGCGCTGCACCAGACTCTTACGGGGTGACTTTTAGGCTTGAGAAATGAGCAATCGTACCTGGCCCTATCCAAAGAGCGATTGCACCTTTACTAAGCGGTTGTTTCAAATCGTTCACAACAAGGCTGGGCTGCTCTGCTCCGTTGACATACAAACGTGCGTTTGTTCCTGCAACCTGGATCTTGACATGCGTCCATTGTCCAGGAATTAAGTCGACGTAGGATTCGTATTTGCCCGGACTCTCGGAGCGCAATTTCTGCCATGGAAATCCGGGCAACGAGATGTACTGGGCAGAATGGTTCCGTTGTAGTTGGTCAATTGAGCGCCCATTCTTTGGGCGGAGATAGAAGCATTCGAAACGAACCGGGTCCGATGACACCCTAAAGGCGAGGCCAACAAAGCCGCGGAACTCCTCTGGTGCACCGGGTGCGGTGTCACCGGTGAGATCGACCTCGATCGTACCGTCTTGAAAGGAGGAACCGCGAAGGATTGCAAGACGGCCAGCATCACCGAGGTCAGAGGCGCCCGTATCTACAACTCGTACAGCCGTGCGCCCGCGATAGGTCACATGCTCTTGCGTTACATTGTGTAGCTCCAACCGACCGGAGTCTTGAAGGCCCAAGCCTTGCGCCAACTGGCCATACGAGGGCCGGGGCATGCAGAGAAAGAGAAGTAGACCACTGAACGCACACGCCCGGAGCAATCTCACATTCACCTCACGTAGGAGTTTTACCATTGGAGACCTAAAGTAGAGACCTCAAAGCATCAAATGGCATCAAATGGCCCATTTTGTATCGAATCGTTGCCGTACCCCCTCTGGGTCGTGGTCGCCGTGCCGCAATGGCCGCAAATTCGACGAGGGCTTTAGCCCCTGAGGGATGCTTCATGGGCTTTTGATTCGAATTTAGAAGTTTTTCAGCAAGCTGTTTATTCGCGCCGCAAGCAGGCCAGAAAATAAGCGTCGGGTCTTAGCCTCTAATAATTTCGCTCGGCCGCACCGGCTTGCAGCATTGAGGCAACTGCCCGACAGGTTCCCTGGCCTTACGGTTTTGTCGGACCGCTCGACCGTCTCGAAATCAGATTCATATTGGCTGGTGCTGGCGCAACAGCTCTCTTTGAAGTCG
>PMXH01000100.1 GCA_003165855.1 Acidobacteriaceae bacterium
GGGCAGAAGTTGCAGTTATTTTCGCTGATCGGGCAACCGCATCTCGCGCCCGTTCCGGCCTACACGGCGGAGACGGTGAAGCTGGCCGTGGGAACGACTGCGGAAGATGTGCATTACCTTACAGTGCTGACGCAACCGCTGGGCTCGGCGGCGCGGGACGACGTATATGGAGTGCTGGGCGTAGATGCGCTGGAGCAGTTGGGCAACTATACGTTCGATTACAGGACGATGCGTTTCAATGTGCGGCCGCACTGAGGAAGTTGGGCTTCGAGCACTCAGCGATTTACGGAATTGGGCTGCGCACCTTCCTGAATTCCCTTCTCAGAAAAAATAAATGCTGAGGGCAACTGCGGCCAGCAGGACCGCTGCGGCGAATGTCTCGGGGCGCTTCCACCAGGCAACAATGGCCGCGCGGGCTTTTGACTTAGCGCGTGTTTTGATCTGGACCAGATTGTCCGGCTCGCGATTGAACCCTGGGGTTAAGAAGAGGCTTACAGCCGTGGTGACGAGCAGATTCGCGAGAAACGCGAAAGCCGCCGTCCAGAAACAAACCGCAAGAAAGACCGGATAACTAATGAGCGGAAAGATCCATCCACCGTGAAGGCCGGGCTTGACGCCTTCGGGCAGCGCGAGGCCGTAGTGCAACAGGGCCACTGTTATTGCAGCAACGAGTCCAGAGAATGCTCCGCGTGCCGTGGTGCGCCTTGTGAAGATGCCCAGCAGCAATGTTGCGAGTTGTGGAGCGCTGACGAGAGCGAAGAAAAGCAGCAAGGTATCGGCAAAACTGAGATCAATCGCGTTGCATGTGGCAAGAGCGAAAGCTGCGCCGGCGGCGAGCGCCATGAAGACAACAGAAGACCAGCGCCCTGCCTTGATTGCACGGCGATCGCTGTCGTCCTCCTCGATTGCGCGCCTGGCGAGGTCGAAGGTGAAAACCGCGTTGAATGCAGTGACGCTTGCCGCGAGCGAGCTCATGAGAGCGGCCAGCAGAGCCGCCACGCCGAGGCCGAGAAGACCTGTGGGAAGCAAATGCATCAGGATTGCCGGCGCGGTGCGGTCGTAGTCAAGCAGGGATTGGCCCGTGGTGTCGTGAAGCGGAGCGCCCGTTGCATCCGCACGCGCGGGAACAAGGCCGCGGCCTTCCGCCGCGTCGCGTGGGACAACGGTGATTTCGTGAATGATTGCGGCGTTTTCTTCGCGCACAACAGTGGACGACTGCGGCGTTGGAAGGCTGATGGCGATGGCGCCGGAAAGCACGAGCAGCAAGGGAATGACGAGCCGCACGGCCGCGGCGATGAGCGGGATGCGGCGCGCGGAGTCCGCATCTTTGGCGGCCATTGCAAATTGCAGAATGCGGAAGTCGGTGCACCAGTAGCCTGCCGAGAGAACCAGGCCGGCGGCCAGAGCGATGAGTGAGATGCTTGCGCTGGACTTATGCAGAGAGACGGCTGCGGGCAACGCGGCCTTGAGCGCGGAGAATCCGCCGATGTTCCTGAGACCGATGAAGGCAACGGGAAAAAAGGCGGCGACGATGACGAGGAATTGCACGGCCTGATTGAGGATGGACGCCGCGAGGCCGGCAAAGAGGACATAGATGAGCACCACGGCTGCAGCGAGAAGAACGACGAAAGTGAAGACGAGAGTGCGCGGGACGCCAAAGGAATAGAAAAGTACGTCAAAGACATGCATGGCATGAAAGAGGCTCGCCATGAGGTAGAGCGAAAGGCCGGCGCCGCCAATGGTTGCGAGCGCGAAGCAGTATGCATTGAGCAGGCCGGTCTTGCGGTCGAAGCGCTGGCTCAGATATTCGGGAACCGTGCGCGCGCCCGAGTTGACGAGGGCGGGAACGATGTAGAGAGCCGCAAAAAGCAGGGGAGGAATGGAGGCAATGACGAAGAACTGCGCGGCCGCGAAGCCGTATTGCGCGCCGGCGGCCACCGTGGCGATGAGCTCCTGCGCACCGATGCTGGCGGCGGCGAGGGCTACGGCGCTGATCCACATGGGAAGGGTGCGGCCGGCTTGAAAGAAGTCAGCGGCGGTCTTGATGTTGGAGCGGAGGGAAAGGCCCAGCGCGAGAACGCAGAACAGAAAGACCAGGACGATGAACCAGTCGATTTGGGTGAGGGTCGGAGACAACGATTTCCTTTTTGTGCCGGAGCTAGTTTTTTCGGAGAGCCTGAATGCCCCATGGATCAGTGTAAATGTTCGGTTTTATGCAACCCCTTCGACAGGAAAGGAGGGATCGAAAAGCTCCAGGGGAAGTTGGTTCTTTCCCCGNNACCTCATGCTCTCCGCTCCGCCCGCCAAAAACAACCCCAACTCGTATTTTTTTCGCCATTTTGTTCTTTAATCACCGCTTGGAACGCCAAGATAACCACTGATTCAGTGTAGAACCCCTCCCATCATCTTCTTCCCCAATGCCGCGCCATGTCCCAAAAGGGTCATCAACCAGATTTCCGTTGGAGTAGAATGAGAAAGCTTTAATTCTCCGGGCATTCGGCTCGCGTTCAGGCTTTGGCGGGCGGGGGACTGGGTTTATAGCCGCTGATGCCGTAATACACCATGAAGATGTATCCGAGGATGGGGAGAATGAACGCGTAGTTGTAGCTGCCGAAGTGGTCGGCGACGGCACCGAAGGCTACGGGCATGACAGCGCCGCCAACGTTGCCGATGGTGATGACGCCCGATCCCTTGCTGGTGAGGGGACCGAGTTCGGCGATGCCGAGGGCGAAGATGGTGGGGTACATGATGGAGTTGGCCAGGCCGCAAAGGATAAGGCACCAGACGGCGACCATGCCGGTTGAGAGCGTGGCGACGGCCAGCAGGGCAACACCGGAAGCACCAAGGATGGCAAGCAGCTTATTGGCTTTGAAGGCCTTCATGATGACGGTGCCGGCAAAGCGGCCAATCATCATGGCCAGCGGATAGAAGGAGGCCAGCACGGCCGCACGATGCGGGCTGGTGACGCCCTCGGACTGGAAGTAGCGGATGGCGTTGGCGGCCAGCGAGATCTCAAGGCCAACATAGAGGAAGATGCCCACCATGGCGAGCACGGTGTGCTTATAGGCCCAGATGCTGCGGCCGGGAGTGATCTCGCTGGGCCGGAAGTCGCGAGTTTCCGTGATGGCCGGCAGGTGCATAAACATGATGGTTAAACCGAGGACAAGCAGCCCGCAGGCGATGGCGATGTAGGGTCCCTGCACGGTATGGGCGACCGCCGCAGGGGTGGTGACCTTGGCAGGATCGGTGAGGATGTAGGCGCCCACCACCAGGGGTGCGACTGCCGTGCCCAACGAGTTGAAGGCCTGTGCGAGGGTGAGTCGGGCGGGGGCGCTGTGTTCCGGCCCGAGGATGGACACGTAGGGATTGGCCGAAGTCTGCAGCATGCAAACACCGGTGGCCAGCACAAAGCTCGCGGTGAGGAAAACCGGGAAGCTGACCATGTTGGCGGCAGGAATGAACAGGAGGGCGCCGAAGACCATGATGAACAGCGAGATGACCATGGTGCGCTTGTAGCCAACCATCTCAATGACCTTGGCCGAGGGCACCGAGAAGATGAGGTAAGCCAGGAACCACGAGGTGGTGACGGTGTTGGACCAGGCGTGGTTGAGGTTGAAGATGTCCTGCAGTTTGGGCGAAAGGTTGCTGTTGAGGTTGGTGAGGAAACCGAAGATGCCAAAGAGGACGGTGACCGTAATAAACGGTCCAGTGTAGTTGGGCGTACTGCGGGCTGCAGACGGTTTGTTGCTTGTTGCCATGAGAGGTCTTCCTCGCTTCCTTGGGTCAAACAGGCAGGAACTCTACCGCA
>PMXH01000306.1 GCA_003165855.1 Acidobacteriaceae bacterium
AGAATGGAGCCGACGAGCGGACTTGAACCGCTGACCTGCCGATTACGAATCGGCTGCTCTACCAACTGAGCTACGTCGGCCTTCTGGTTTGACCGTTCCAGTTTACCAAATCGCCCGAGCAGGCACTGCAAACGATTCTAGGCAGGCTCTCCGCCTGAGGAAGAAAATCGCGCTCGCATCCACATCACTTATGCGGCGCGAGCGGCGACGATGGCGCCATATTCTTGTTCCGATTGCGCGGGCAATAAGACCCACAGAGTGTAAACGCCGACGGCCGTACCGAAGGGAATGTTGAACAACGCGATGAAACCCAGAACCAGAGCGATAATGCGAGCCCACGGTTCGCGCTGCAGCAAGCCCCATCCGGCGATGAACCCGCAAGCTGCCTTGGCCAGAACAAAAATGGCGACCACACTTAACAGTGGACGCAGAAAACTGGTGGGCGCCTCCGGCGCCCCGAGTTCGTGCAGATGAGCAAACAGTGTGTTGGCGAGAATATAGAGCACCACGCCGCCGATGGTATTGAACGCCGAGATAGCCAGCCAAACGATGCCCAGCAGATGAACGTGCCCCTGCACGCGGCCGGGGAGCATCTGCATCACNNGCTCGTGAGCTACAACATACCGCTCATGGGATGATACGCAAATGCCGGACAAGAGTTCCGTTGAGGTATTCCCCCGGCGCCCGATCTTGCTTCGACCCTTAAGTCACTCGCGGACCAGTGCAGTACTAAAACGAAAAGGCCACCCGGCAACAGGGCGACCTTTTCTTTTCAAGGGAGAATAGTTCCAACGGAGACTTAGATTCCGTCAAAACTTTCTGGAGGAATCTTATGAGCCGAAAAAGGGGGGTGTCAAGCAATTTTTGGTAAATAAATGCCTTTTGTTTCAATGATTTACAGAATCGATCAACACGTCGCCGAATTGTTCCAATTTGAGACAAAGAGACCGCAAAACGGCCCTAAACCAATATTCCTGAGGCACTTAAGACCCGTTCGAGGTCTCTGTGGTGCCTCGAGAGCGGCGGGCAGAGCCCTCCGCCGCCGTCTCAGCCAGGTGAAGAGAAATGAATTCGGTCTGGTCGGCGCGGCCGAAAACTGGGCCGGGGAAATAGCGCCGCAGGAGAACCCGAGCGCCACCGAAAGCGATTCCAGCCGCCAGCGATATCGCACCGACGATGATGCACAAAATGATGATGTTCACCAGCAGGTTGGCGACATTGTCTTTCTTATCGAAGTAGGTGTTCTCGTTCCAGGTGACGCTCGGTTTCCAATTCACCGCACCCAGAAGCGTTTGAGCGTCGCTCTCAGAGAGCGAACCGGCCGCGATGGCGACGATCGGCCCGGTGCGTTTATCGAAAAAGGGACCGACATTTTCGATGGCCGCGACCCCGGCCTGGGGTTGAGCCGCATGATGTGCGGCGTCGATGCGGCGCAGATGTTCAGCCGCCAACGCCGGCGTCGGATACTCAATCAGCATCAGCGTGACTGCTCCACTCGGAGTGGAGTACTGCCCGAGCACCGCTTCAGGCTTCACGCTGAAATCGACCAAGTCCGCGGGGAGGGGTGACCCGATCGCGCCTAGAGCCAGCGGTCCTTCTGCGTATTTCTCAGTGTTCGTCTGATACCCATGATGCGGCATGTACGCAAGCACCGGAGGCAGTTCGCCTTCGTTCCCCCTGGCGCGCGGCAGCGCACCCGCCAGCTCGCGCAGTCCCGCCGCCGACATTACCGACATCTCGCTGAATACTGCGTCCACCAGGATGTAGCCGCGGTAAAACAGAACTCGCTGACCGAGCGATGCGCCCTGATCGCCGATCTCTTCCCGTGCCATCTCCGGCCGCAGGTAGAAACTGTAAGCACCGAAGGCGCCGCTGGCATCGGTGAACCGTGCGGCCCGGATTTTCAGCGTGCGGCCGTCGTCACTCTTGTAGGTGGCGGCCTCAACATCCTCGAAACCGTACTCCTTGAGCAGGGCCGCGTTGGTTGGATCGGCAGCGGCGGCGTCTTTGCTGGCCTGAACCGCGCTCTGGATCTGCCACCCTGCGAACTGCTTGGGCAGGATCGGCGGCGCAGTCGAGTCCGTGCCCGGGCTGGCAGCAAAAGCCGCACTTACCAGAAAAACGGCGATAACCAGCGTAAGTACGAATCTTGAACCCATGAGTGAACCGCTTGGCACAGAATCCCCTGTAATCATTAGACCACAGCGGGAGAGAAAAGGTTCCGGGACGGATTTTCTCGGCCAGGCGGGACCTCCTAGATGAGTGCTGGCAAATCAGTCTTGATGTCTTTGAAAGGACTACTGCCCGGCGGCTTTATCCATCTTGCTGGCAACCTTGACCCCGCTCAGCCCGTTCACATACTTGGCGATGCCGCGGTAAAGTGATTCGGCAATGCGCTGGCGGTATTCGCTGGTGGCGAGGCGGTGCTCGTCGGTGGGGTTGCTGACAAAAGAAATCTCGGCAAGGATCGAAGGCATGTTGGCGCCAATCAGCACGATGAACGGAGCCTTCTTCACGCCCCGGTCACGAATGGCTGGGCTCTTGACCGCAAGACCGCTATGCAGCGATTGCTGCACGTCCCCCGCAAACTCGCGAGATTCCTCGATCTTTTCCTTGAGTGCAATCTTCTTCACCAGGTCCTGCAGCTCGTAGATCGACTTCTCGGAGACCGCGTTCTCGCGCGCTGCAACCTCCAGCGCTTCCGGCGAAGAAGTGAAGTTCAAGTAGTAGGTCTCGACCCCTCGCGCGTCGGGATCGTGGCTTGAGTTGGCGTGGATAGAAACGAACAGGTCCGCGCGCGCCTGGTTGGCCACCGCGGTGCGAGTTTCCAGCGGGATGAACGTATCGTCTTTCCGCGTATAAACCACTTCCGCGCCCAGTCGCGTCTCCAACAGCTTGCCCAAACGCCGGCCCACTTCGAGGACGAGATCTTTTTCCTCCAGGCCGTTCGGACCGATAGTGCCGGTATCGTGGCCTCCGTGTCCCGGATCGATCACGATCTTGCCGATCTTCAGGCCGAGGGCGCGAATCAGCGAACGATTTCCGCTGGACGTGGGCATCGCTTCGCGCGTGGAGAGATCGTATGCGCTCCCCAGCTTATTGGAAGCGAGGGTTCGCGACGAATCTTTGTGTCGGGCAGCGGAATTTTCGTGGGATGCGGAATTGGTGTTCGCGGAATCTGTTAGACCAGAGGAAGAAGTCTGCGATAGGTCATCGATATCGGCCTTGGCGACTTTATCGACGACGATGCCTTCGTGCGAGGCCAGCTTCTTCGCATGTTTCGGCGGAGCAGTCTCGTCCGCCGATCCACGGGCCGTAACGCTCCCTTCACCCTCATCGTCGTCGTTATCCACAATCTTCTTCACGACAGTGCTCTGAGACTTCTTCGGCACGTTTGAGGCGGTGGGAGTTAACGCAGTTGAAGTAGAAGAACCAGCAGGCGGTGATGCATCTGCGAAAACCGAAGGCTTCGTCTTTTCGGAAGCTGTCTCCGGGCCGGTTTCGGCAGACTTTGGC
The DNA here is from genome assembly GCA_003165855.1 of Acidobacteriaceae bacterium. Taxonomy (GTDB): domain Bacteria; phylum Acidobacteriota; class Terriglobia; order Terriglobales; family Acidobacteriaceae; genus Sulfotelmatobacter. The sequence goes on from PMXH01000306.1 coordinate 3,517, forward strand.
GGGATTTCGCCGTCCGCATCTGTTGTGTTTACTGACTCGTCCTCGCCTCGTTTCGCTCGTCCATTCTTACCGTGAATGTCGATGATGAGCCGGTACGGGTTCGGCAGCAAAAACGCGTCATATTCGGATAGATTTTCGACTTCGAGCACCACACGCGTACGACCGGGGGCGAATTGGGCCACGCGGACCTTCTTCAGGAATCCATCGTCTACGTCAAAACTCTTTCCCACAAGAGTCGAAGCGAGTTTCGTGTCTTTCAGATCAAAGAAAATGCGTGCGGGGCTGGCGATGCGTTGCGAAGTAAACTTCACACCGCTTTCCACGTCGATGGCAACCCGTGTGTAGTCTGGGGTCGACCAATGGCGGATGGCGGTAACTCGCGGCAATCGTTCGGAGCGCCGCGACCGGTCTTCGTTTTCGGATTGCCCGGAAACTGTGCTCGCTGTGTGGCCGTTTGCCGGTCGATCATTTGCCGGCCCATCGCTGGATTTGTTGGCCGTCTTCTCTGACGACTTCTTTTTCGCGTTCGCGGTTTTTTGCGAATCGGCATCGGCCCGCGCTTGCTGATCGAGTTCCACAATCGCCTGCTGAGCATCATCGGCCAGCCGATTGTGCGGATAGTGGCGCAGAAACTCTTGAAAGGTAGAACGCGCCGCTTCCGGATCGTTGAGATCGTCCTTGTAAATCTCGCCGATCGTGAACAGCCCGTCGAAGCGGTACTTGCTGCCGGGATACTCGCGGCGCAGAAACTTGTATTGTTCGATGGCTTCGTGCAGGATTTTGTCGTCGTCGAAACGCCGTCCCATTTCCACCAGCGTCTCAGCCACCGCAACCACGCTGGGATCGGCTTTGGCGGAAGCCGGAGCGCCTAGATAGACCGAGCGATAGGCATTCAGCACACGCTGGTAGTCGCGGCGGGTTTGATCCGCGGGAGGACGTCCGTTCAGCGCTTCGCGCATCCGCTCAGCGAGGGCAAAATGATCCCGCGCCCAGGCATCGGAATGGCGCGCACGCGCCTGCGCCGCCGGAGCAGCAACAGTGACTCCGGCGAACACGGCGAGCACTGTCAGCGCTCCCCACAGACCACGCTGGCGCGATAAAGTCTTCAAAATAACCAGCCCGTGCCTTCGTCCCGCTTTGTTTGAAACAGTTTGGATGAACCAATGCCCTGGGTGCCAGATCGAACCGTAAAGAGATTAAAGCGAAACAGATGCCGCGAACCTAATCGGTGTTGCTGAAGTGGAGCACGCCCCGCGCATCCCGCTGGACTCGAACCGGATCGTGCGAAACGCTCCCCGAGTTAAAATCGGACCCGCCGTAGTACAGGTTGGTGATCCGCCGGACGTAGTTTTGGGTTTCGGCGTAGTGCGGAACGCCTGAACTGCGCGCCACTGCTCCTGCGCCCGCGTTGTAGGCGGCCAGGGTCAATTTAACGTCGCCGCCATAGCTTTCCAGAAGTTGCTTCAAATGCCGCACGCCGGCATCCACATTCTGTTCCGGGTCAAACGGATTCTTCACGTTCAACTGGCGTGCCGTCGAGGGCATCAACTGCATCAGCCCCATCGCGCCCTNNCGCGCCGCAGCCAGCTCGATGGCACTATCAATGTCTCCCGCCGTGGCCGCTGGTCCGCGGAAGTTGGCGGCCACAATCTTGGCACTTGCCGACTGGCTGGACTCATGCCCCAGGTACTCGTTCACTTCAGCCGCCGCCGACCTTGCCGCTCGCATGGCCGCCGCATTCGGCGGAGGCACGGGTTTCCAGCGATTCTCTTTGGAACTCCAGTACAT
>PMXH01000294.1 GCA_003165855.1 Acidobacteriaceae bacterium
GCGATGGTTGACGGGGGAGTTGACGGCGATGACCGGAGAAGTCTCGGTTAAGCCGTAGCCTTCGTGAATGCGGATGCCGACGATGGCGAACCATTCCGCGAGTTCTCGGCCGAGGGGCGCGCCTCCAGAGATGAAAATTTCGACATTGCCGCCCATGCCGGCGCGGATCTTCGAGAACACCAGTTTGTTGGCAAGCCTCCAGCTTGGCGAGCTGGGAGTTTTTCCGGCGAGAATTGCCGATTTGTTGGCGCGGCCGACGGAAAGGGCCCAGCGGTAGATTGCGCGCTTGGCGAAGCCGTGAGTTTTGGTTTCGGCCTTGGCGTAGATTTTTTCATAAACTCTGGGCACCCCCACGCAAATCGTGGGACGCACTTCCAGCAGCGTTTCCGGCAGATGCTCCATGAAGGGGCAGTAAGCGAGAGTGACGCCGTGGTAGATCAAGGCGAGATCCACGTGGCGCGCGGTTACGTGGGAGAGGGGAAGAAACGAAATGCTGGTAAGCCCGGGGTGCATATCGAAGCCCAGCAGGGAGCAGGTGATGTTGGACGCCATGTTGCCGTGAGTCAGCATCGCGCCTTTGGAGGTTCCCGTAGTACCGGAGGTGTAGATGATGGTGGCGAGGTCGTCGGGCTGGATGGAGCGGGCGAAAGATTCGGTCTGGGGATCGAGCGTAAGCGGACCCTGGGTCATGAATTGATCCATGAGCACGCAGCTTGCAGCCAGATCGCTTGGGATTTGGATGTGATCCATGACCACGATTTTCTGAACCTGCGTCTGAGAGAGAATGGTCTGGATCTTGCGCAGTTGATGTTCCGTGGAAACGAAAACGACGCAGGCGCCGGAGTCGCGCAGGGTGTAAGCGGTTTGTTCCGGGGTTAGCGTGGAGTAGACCGGAACGGTGACCGCGCCGAGGAGCAAGATGGCGAAGTCAGCGGTGGACCACTCGGCGCGATTCTCGCTGAGAATCGCGACACGGTCACCTTTGTGGATGCCCCACTGCTGCAGCGCGTGGGCGGTTGCGGCAACATTTCGGCGGAAATCCGAAGAAGAGATGGACAGCCACTTTCCCTCCTGGCGGTGGAGCATGGCGCGGTCAAGATTACGGTCGGCGGCGGCAAAGAAGATCTGGTTCAGCGTGGTGAGGCTCATCGGGGTGTGAAACGGCGTTCCGCCACTGAATTTACTGCTTTACAGTTGCTTTCGGCAATGCGAAATATGCGGGGGCACGGTGCTGATTGGCGTTCTGGAGATGGGGCCTTCATGCGATCGGCAGTTCGAAAGAAAACACCGATCCGCGGCCGAGCTGACTGGTGACGCTGACAACTCCATTGTGAGCCTCGACGATGGCCTTGGCAATGGCCAATCCCATGCCGGTGCCTTGCACGCTATAGCGCTGGTCGCGGCCGCGGTAGAACTTGTCGAAGACCAGCGATTGCTCGAAGTCGTCGATGCCGGGCCCGTGATCGGTGACGCTGGTGACGATGCGATTCGCCCGCAGTTCGGCGGTTATCGTAATAGGCGAAGCGGGTGGAGAGTATTTGGCGGCATTTTCCAGCAACTGCTTGAGTACTTCCGCGATGCGATCGGAATCCACTCGAACCTTGGGCAGCGAGCCGGGCACACGTACTTCGAGCGGATGCTGGCCGAGAACTGTTCTGGACTCCTCCACCGCGGAATCGATCACGGTGGCGATGTCCACGGGCGCGAGGTGGAGTTCGACCTTGTGGGCATCGAGTTGAGCCATTTCCGTGGCTTCGCCCACCAGTCGATCGAGGCGATCGGTTTCTTCATTGATGACAGTCAGCAACTCCTTTCGCTGGGCTTCGTCGAGGTTGTAATCCGAGAGCAGACCGGTGACCGCGGCCTTGATGCCGGTGAGCGGAGTGCGCAGCTCGTGGNNCCGGCGCGCTCAATCGCAATGCCGATCATGCTGCCCAGGGCCTCAAGAGTGGCGCGGGAGAGCGCCGGTCCGGCGATGCCGACGGCTCCGGTAGTGCGCGCGCCGAGATGCAAAGGCGTGAGAGAAATTCCGCGCTGGGAATCGATAACCGGCTCGCCGCGAGAGCTTACCATCTGAAGATCCTGGAGGGCGAGCCAGGTTGCTTTGGGATCGGTGCGGTAGACCTGTCGCGAACTGAGCAAGTAGATGGCAGCAGCCTTGGCGCCGAAGCCGTCACACACATAGGCGGGAATCGCATTTAAAAGTTCAGCTACATTGTCAGTAGCAAGCAGGCGCTGGCTGAAACTGTAAAGCCGTTCCACGTCGCGGCGGCGCTGATTGGCGTCGGCGGTTTGCCGGCGGGCGCGGTCGGCGAGTTCGCTGGCGATGCCAGCGGTGACGAGGAAGGCGAACAGAGCCACCCAGTTCTGCGGNNGTGTCTCGGTGTCTCCGTGGTGAAGAAATTCGACAATTTCCTCTCCGGCGTGGAGAATAGCGGCGATGCCCAAGACTCCCGAAGAATGGCTTAAGGAATGTGAAACCGCCGAGCGGCCGGCGGTGTTCAAGCTGTTTCTGGGCTACGCTCCAGGCGTGGGAAAGACGTACGCCATGCTGAGTGAGGGCGTGCGGCGGGCGAGCCGCGGCGAAGAAGTGGTGATCGGCGTGGTAGAAACCCATGGGCGCAAGCCGATCATGGAGCTTTCGTCGCGACTGGAGACGGTTTCCCGCAAGAAACTCGATTACAAATCGACTATTTTTGAAGAGATGGATGTGGACGCTATTCTGGCTCGCAAGCCGCATGTTGTGCTGGTGGATGAACTAGCCCATACGAACATTGAAGGCAGCAAGCACCCCAAGCGCTATGAAGATGTGTTTGAGTTGCTGGATGCGGGAATCGATGTTCTCTCTACATTGAACGTGCAGCACATCGAGAGTCTTTCTCCCACGATTCGGGAACTGACGGGCGTGCAGGTGCGGGAGACGGTGCCGGACTGGGTGATTCGCCGGGCGGGCGAGATCGTGATGGCGGACTTGACGCCGCAGGCGCTGCAGACTCGCATGAAGCGCGGAGATATTTATCCGCTGGAGCGCGTGGAGCGGGCGCTGGCGAATTTCTTCCGAAACACAAACCTGGTTGCGCTGCGCGAGTTGGCCCTGCGGCAAGTAACACAGGCGGTGGACCGGACGCTTTCGGAATTGAAAACGGAAGACGGACAACTGCTTCAGGTGCGTGAGCGCATTGCGGTGTGCATCAGTTCGAATCCGGCAGCGCAGTATTTGATCGCGCGTGGAGCGCGCATGGCGCAGGCCTTGGATGGCGACCTGTTTGTGCTCTATGTGGACACGGGTGCGGATGAGAGCGACGAGAATCAACGGACGCTGGCCGACAACGTGCGTTTTGCAGAAAGCGTGGGGGCAAAAGTGGCGAAGGCCGAGGGAAAGGTGGTCGCGGAAGCGGTTGCGGAGTTTGTGCGCGAGAATCATGTTACGCAGGTTGTGTTCGGAAGATCGGCCACGAAAGGGTGGAAGCGGTATTTCTACCTTTCCGCAATTCATAAGTTTCTGCGCGATACTCCGGCGGTCGATGTGCACATCGTGACTCAGGAAATGCGGTAGAGGGAATGACCGACGAGCACAGGCGAATTCTGGTAGTGGATGACGAACCGCAGATCACGCGAGTGTTGCGCACGACACTTTCGGCGCAGGGCTATGACATTCGAGTGGCCAATGACGGCGAGATGGCGCTGGAGTTGATGAAGAACTGGACGCCGCACGTGGTGATCACGGACCTGGCCATGCCGAATCTCGATGGAGTGGGACTGTGCCGGCAAGTGCGGAAGATATCGCAAGTGCCGATTATCGTGCTCTCGGTGCGGGGACAGGATCGTTCAAAGGTGGAGGCTTTGGACGCTGGCGCCGATGACTACGTCACCAAACCGTTCAGCATGAATGAATTGCTGGCGCGCATCCGGGCGCAATTGCGGCGGACGCCGGCGGCCGAGGAGCAGCCTAGCGTAATCACCGCAGGAGACTTTTCCATCGATCTTGAGGCACGCTCGGTCAAGGTTTCCGGGCATGAGGTTCATCTCACGCCGAAAGAATTCGATCTGCTGGTTTATCTGGCGCGGCGTCCCGGAAAAGTGGTGACACATCGGACGCTGCTGGCGGCGATCTGGGGCCCGAATAGTACCGAACAGCCGGAATATCTGCGTGTGTTCGTTGGGCAATTGCGCAAAAAGATTGAGACCGATCCTTCTACGCCAAAATACCTCCTGACCGAGCCCTGGGTGGGCTACCGCTTCGAACCGGGGTCATAAGTCCTGCGTTCCGCCGGCTCGTTTGTCCTTACGAACATTTTACGGACCCTTTATTCGGATTTTCTGCGATTCCGTGTCCAATAGTCGTGGGGCTGAAAAAAGCCCGGACAAACTACACGGGTTCAAGGGAGATCAAAGAGTATGTGGATTCACGAGGTAGCACCGGAGCGATTGGCAGAGCTTTTTCACCACTATCACCAGGCGCTGATGCCGGAGATGTCGGGTAAGGGCAGCGAAGGACGAGGGTCGTGGAAGGAAGTTCCGCAACCGGAGAAGAATCGCCTGGTGGCGGCAGCGCGCCTAGCGCTGCTCGAACTGGAATCGATGACCAACGGACGGGCCAAGTCGCGACAGTATTTTGCTCAGCCCGGCGAAGCAGAATGGGGCTGCTAAGGAAAAGTCCGCTCGAGAATGGCCCAGCAAGCGATGATTGCCGGGCACAGGCAATCAGGCGCAGCAAAGCCTTTATGAATTCTTTAGGAATTCCTTAAACCACCTTTACACCGAAAATAGTTAAATAAACTGTTTGCGCGGGAGGGCTGCGCGCAAAAGGGCGCAGGAGTCACGAATTATGTGGGGAGCGTCGGTAGTTGCGGCGATTGCTTTGGCAGCGGCCGCATTCATGCTCAGATTTCTTATCGCCTTGCTGCGTGAAGGTGCGCCATCGGTTTGGTACTGGGTTGTACCGGTGCGCCGGGAACGGCAGAAAGCGCGACGCCTTGAGGTTCCGAGCGGCATATACTTCGACGAAGATCGCCGCGCGACGGAAACCGGCGGCGCCGACTACCGCTTAGGATTATTGGAGAACGGGAATCATGCGAAAGACTATGCTTCAGGTCTTATTACTCTCGACGTTCGTCGTGTTTCTGCCGGCGTGGGCTGGCGCTCAATCCGAAAAGGAATCAACCTCCTCCGCGAACGCCGCATCTAGCGCGGCTCAGCAAACAGAACAACAGGAAATGCGGGATGAATTGAAGGCGCTGCGCGCCGAAGTGGAGCGTTTGCGTGCAGAAGTCGAGCAGCAGAAAAGCGTCACGCCCGCTCCAACCGGCGCGGGCCCAATTGTTGCTGCCGCGAGGCCGACGTCGGCCGCGGTTTCCGGCGAGCCAGCGACAGCTGTGGCCACCGCAACCGGCGCTGCGCCAGGTAACGCCGGGGGAGCTTCGTTGGCGCAAAGCTCGAGCCCAACTACCCCGGGTCAATCCGCAGAGAGCGCGCCGGCAAAGAAACCCAAGATCGATCCTTTTTCCGACTGGGACTGGACTTGGCTGAACGGTAACCCGCGCACTAAAGAAGCGGCTTTTGACTCGAAATTCTTCACTCCGGAAATCCGGGCCGATATCAACTACGCGTATGACTTCAACAAGCCGAAGGACAACTCGATGGGTGGATCGAGCGAACTGTTTCGCTCCAACGAAATCCAGTTAGAGCAACTCGGCGTTGGCGGTGATTTCCATTTCGACAACGTGCGCGCGCGCTTCATGACGCAGTTCGGCATGTACTCCACAACTACTCCGCGCAACGATCCCAGTCCGGCAAAAGGCCAATGGGACCTGAGCGACGCCTACCGCTATGTCTCGGAAGCCTACGGCGGTTACCACATCAACGCACTGAACGGGATCAACATAGACGCGGGAATTTTCATGTCCTACATCGGCCTGTTCAGCTACTACAACTTCGATAACTGGGCCTATCAGCCCTCGTATGTGTCTTCCAACACGCCGTGGTTTTTTAACGGTCTGAGAGTTCAGATTTTTCCGACAGCTCATTTGAAGATTGAACCGTGGTTCATCAATGGATGGCAATCATACGGCTCGGCCAACTCACGGAAAGGTGTGGGCGGACAGATCAAGTGGACGCCCTATCCTTGGATGAATATCGTCTCCAACAATTACGGGCTTGGCCACGACGACCTTTACATACCGAACCGCGGCCGTATCCATACCGACGACAGCATCGAGATCAAGTATTACGATAGACCGGAGAAGACTCTCGACAAGATGGCGCTCACCTTTACCGGTGACATGGGATGTGAATTCGGCGGCGGTGTGAGCTGCCACGGGAATACTGCGGGGCCGGGAGGAACGATCAATCCCAAGCAGAGCTTTGTCGGGTACATGCTCTACAATCGTGCGTGGTTCAAGAAAGATCGATATGCGGTGACGATCGGCGGCGGCCAGATCAATAATCCAGGACGCTATCTGGTTCTGATCCCTCCCATCAACGGAGAGTCGGCGTCGTCGGCTGCGATTAATTCGCCGTACTTTACGGGAAATCCAGGAGATCCTTTCAAGGCGTGGGATTCATCGGTGACATTTGACTACATGCCGAGGCAGTACATCACGTTCCGCTGGGAGTATGACTATCGCCATGCCAGTGTGCCGTACTGGTCGGGTGCCGGCGGGATCACGCCGCCGCCGGGCAGCAACAACGGATTTCCGCAGGATTATGCTTGCAGCAGCGGAGCGACGTCTGGGCAAACCAGCCTGAGTGCCGCGGAAACGGCCTGCGGGGGCGGACCCAGCAGCGTCTGGTTTCCCGACTTGCGCCGAGACGAGCAGTTCATCGACATGGCCATCATGGTCAAGTTTTAGCGGGAATCGTGCGCATGAGGAGGTCTTCATGCGGAATCTAACAAGCTCCGAGTCTGAGAGGTTGCAAATTCGGACCGGAGATGGAAGGACTTGTGATGCAGGATGTAATCTTTCTTGCGGTGACGATTTTGTTCTTTGTGATTTCGCTGGCTTACCTGGTTTTCTGCGAGCGAGTGCGTTGAGGCGGATATGACTGCTGAACCGATCATCATGCTGATCATTTGCGCGGGGTTGCTGGTGTACCTCGTCTACGCCATGTTGCGGCCGGAGAAATTCTGATGACGGCGAATGGATGGCTGCAGATTCTCGTGTTCTTACTGGCGGTTTTCTTAGTGACCAAACCGCTGGGTACCTTCATGGCGCGGGTGTTCGCTCGCGAGCGCACCTGGCTGGACCCGGTGATGCGGCCGGTGGAGCGTATCCTCTACCGTCTCACAGCGGTGGACGAAACCCACGAGATGGACTGGAAAGAATACGCGCTGGCGCTGCTCTTGTTCAGCGGAGTTTCCATGATCGTGCTGTATGTGTTGCAGCGAGTGCAGCAATGGGCCTGGCTGCCGTGGAACCCGCAAAAGCTGGCAGGAGTGGCTCCGGCGCTGGCCTTCAACACCGCGGCTTCGTTCACGACGAACACGAACTGGCAGAATTATGTTCCCGAGACCACCATGAGTTATCTGACGCAGATGGTCGGTCTGGCCTATCACAACTGGGTTTCGGCGGCGGCGGGCATGGCGCTGGGGATTGCATTCATTCGCGGCATTGCGCGGCGCGAGCAGAAGACCATTGGCAATTTCTGGGTGGATCTGGTTCGCGGTACGTTGTGGATTCTAGCTCCACTGTGTCTGGTAGGGGCACTACTGCTGGTGTCGCAGGGCGTGGTGCAGAATCTGAAGCCCTATGACACGGTGCAGTTGGTCGATCCTTACCAGACGCCGCAGCTAGGTTCGGATGGCAAACCCGTGAACGGGCCTGACGGTAAGCCTGTGATGCAAACCGTGAGTCAGCAAACGATCGCGCAGGGACCTGCGGCCTCGCAGGAGATCATCAAGGAACTCGGCACTAACGGTGGAGGCTTCTTCAATGCCAACAGCTCTCATCCGTTTGAGAATCCCACGCCATTCACGAATTTCCTGGAGATGTTCTGCATCTTTGCGATTCCATCCGCCTTTACTTATACGTTGGGAAAAATGACTGGCTCGCCGCGGCATGGATGGGCGGTGTGGGCGGCGATGGTTCTACTCTTCCTGGCGGGAGTCACTACGGCATATTGGGCGGAGGCGAGGGGCAATCCTCTGGTAACGGCCGCCGCACAGCGTAGCTCGCAGCATCCGGTTTCTGCGCAGCAAGCCACTGGCAACCTGGAAGGGAAAGAGGTGCGGCTCGGCGTAGCCAACTCGGCGCTGTTTGCGACTGTGACGACTGACACGAGTTGCGGCGCCGTCAACTCCCAGCACGACTCGTTCACGCCGCTGGGCGGAATGGTTCCCTTGATCAACCTGATGTTAAGCGAAGTGATCTTCGGCGGAGTGGGTGCGGGGATATATGGAATGCTGATCTTCGTCATTCTTTCCGTCTTTATTGCCGGATTAATGGTGGGGCGCACACCGGAGTATCTGGGAAAGAAGATCGAAGCCTACGACGTGAAGATGGCGATGCTGGTGGTGCTGATCTTTCCGCTGGTGATTCTGGTGTTTACGGCGATTTCGGTTTTGTACAGCTTCGGCACTTCTGCCATGGCGAACGCGGGACCCCACGGATTCAGCGAGGTGCTTTATGCCTTTACCTCCGCCGTAGCCAACAACGGATCTTCTTTCGGGGGGCTGAGCGGGAACACTCTCTGGTACAACACGTCGCTCGGCTTAGCGATGCTGCTGGGGCGTTTCATGATGATTCTGCCGATGCTGGCGATTGCCGGCAATCTAGCCGGTAAGAAACAGGCTCCGGCAACGCTGGGCACATTCCCTGTGACGGGACCGCTGTTTACGGTTCTGCTGATCGGCGTGGTGGTGATTCTGGGGGCGCTGACATTTTCCCCCGCGCTCAGTCTCGGGCCGATTCTCGAACACCTGTTGATGATGGCGGGCAAGACCTTTTAGCGAAGGACATGAGATGCGCGGAGTAATTAAAGGACGCCTTAGAGTTCAGCGTCAGTACAAGTAGGCAGGGATCCTTCGACTGCGGTTATGCTTCGCGTTCGCGAAGCATAACCTTCGCTCAGGATGACAACAGGAAAATATGGCAAGCAAGAAATCAAAACGCAGTTTGTGGGATCTGAAGATCGTGCGCCGTGCGGCGTGGGATTCGCTGGTAAAACTGCATCCCGTGACCATGATGCGCAACCCGGTAATGTTCGTGGTGGAAGTGGGCAGCGTGGCGACCACGGTGCTGCTGATTCTGGATCGAGTGCACGGCCGGCCCGGGTTCGGATTCAATCTGCAGATCACGCTGTGGTTGTGGTTCACCGTGTTGTTCGCGAACTTTGCCGAGGCCATGGCGGAGGGCCGCGGCA
>PMXH01000088.1 GCA_003165855.1 Acidobacteriaceae bacterium
CCGCAAGCATCGTCCGAGTCTGAGCAATAGGGAGCATGTGGGAAGCAACGAGACCCCGTGGGCCCGCAAAACACGGAGTGACCCGCCACGCACTTTTTCATCGCCTCGCCTGCAGATTCTTGTTGTTTTAGAGCAAAAGTGGACATTTTTCTGGTCGCATGTCTGGTACAAAGTTCGAGATGTTTCCGCACGCACGAGGAGTCCTTGACGACACCGACCAATTCGACCTGGAATAACCAAGAGCCGGACCCGAAGGCGTTCCTTGCCACAGCCGGCAGGGGCAAGAAAGTCGTGGCCTTTCTTAAGGACCAGACAATCTTTGCCCAGGGAGACGCTGCCGCCACAGTCTTCCACATCCGGGCAGGGCGAGTCAGACACACTGTGGTTTCCGGGTTTGGCAAGGAAGTAACGCTGGAAATATTGAGCGAGGGAGAGTTCTTGGGATACTGCGGTCTGGCTGGTCAGCCATTGCGCACCGGCTCTGCAACGGCAATCACGGACTGCAGGCTCCTCGAAATCGACAATGAAGAAATGATGGTTGAGCTAAGCAGACGGGGCGCATTCTCAGGGCAGTTCGCAGCGTATTTGCTGGCGCGCAACATCCGAATCCATGAGGAACTGGTGGACCAGCTCTTCGAGCCGAGCGAAATGAGAGTCGCTCGTGTTCTGCTGCTGCTGGCCGATTTCGGCAAGGACGGCAAGTCCAAAACTGTAATCTCCAACATAAATCAGGAGGCGCTTGCCCACATGGCCGGGACAACCCCGATGCGTGTACGTTTTTTCATGAACAAGTTCTGCAAATCAGGTTTCCTTTCACACAGCAGAAGTGGACTGCAGATTCATACTTCACTGCTCAACGTCATTCTCCATGAGCTTCCTCGCCTTGGTCCCTCAGGCAAGGCTCAAAGCAAGTCATGAGCAACTTGCCGCCTGCTGCCGCAACATCCGTCATTCGCAGTCAGGTGTTCCGCACTGGGGCATTGGCGTAAAATTAACCGTCATAGCGCAGCACAAGAGATGTTTGACTCCGAAGGTAAACCAGGCTGAATCACAGGAGCTTCAAGATGCCAAAAGCCAAGCCAAAGCCAAGGGCTGCCCGCATCCCGCTTGCNNTTGAAGAAACCGAGGAAAAGCTGACGGCCAACGTCGCGTCCCTGGGTTTTGATCTTCGTGACCTTGTCAAGCGCAAAAAACTGTTCTTGGATTACGTCTTCATTGAACGAAGCCAGATTACCGAGGCGGGAGAATACAACCTCGATGGCTTGTTCGTCCGTTTGGCCCACGCGGTAAAGACGATCAAGGCAAAGCGCGTTGTCCTCGATAGCGTCCAGGCGCTCTTTGCTGGTGTGGCCGACACCGCAATACTGCGGTCGGAGTTGCAGCGGCTGTTTCGCTGGCTTGACGACAACAATCTTACCGCCATTGTTACCGGGGAAGCCGGGGTCGACACGTTAACCCGCTATGGGCTTGAGGAATATATCGCCGATTGCGTGATTGCGCTGGACCATCGGGTAACAGAACAGATTTCCACTCGGCGCTTGCGCATCGTCAAGTACCGGGGCACTTCTCACGGCACCGATGAATATCCGTTCCTGATTGATGAAGACGGCATCTCGGTCGTACCCATCACCTCGCTCGCACTCACCCACAAGGCTCTCAAGGAGCGCGTTTCAACCGGGGTTCCTGCTTTGGACGAGATGATGGAAGGCAAGGGATTTTTCCGCGGGAGCAGCGTGCTGGTAACAGGCACGGCGGGAACCGGAAAATCNNACTTTTGAAGAGTCTCCCAGCCAAATTCTGCGCAACATGCGCTCGGTTGGACTCAACCTTGAGCCGTGGGTAAAAAAAGGACTGCTGCACTTCAACGCGATGCGGCCAACCAGCACCGGTCTGGAGGGGCACCTGGCTGTAATTCACAGGCTGATCTCGCAGCTTAAGCCAAAAGTTGTTGTCATTGACCCAATCACGAACCTGGTTTCGGCCACCGGCAGTTATGACGTTAAATCCATGCTGGTGCGCCTGGTTGACTTCCTTAAGGTGCAACAGATTGCCTCGATGTTCACGAACCTGACCTTCGCGGGAGACCCCCAGGAAAGAACCGCGGCCGCGGTCTCCTCTTTAATGGATACCTGGATTGTGTTGCGGGACAGCAAACCCAATGGACGGCCGAGACGCGAGCTTTACGTGCTTAAATCAAGGGGAATGGAGCATTCACGCGAAGTACGTGAACTGATCGTGAGTAAAAGAGGTCTCGACCTGGGCGCGGTTCTGAGCGATCATACTGTAGCCACACACGTTGCGGGCTAATGAGCGGAAGCAGCGGGCAAGGGGTAAATTTGGCCCATTTGGGCCGGAATCCGAGCAACGGCATGAAGAAGACTTCGGCGAAGAAGTCACCGGCCAAAACCAGCCGGAGCGACTTTTTCATATTGCGGCTGTACATAGCGGGTCACACGCCTAATTCCATCGCTGCGATCGCCAACCTCAAGAAGATTTGCGAGGACAAGCTGCAGGGCAAGTACCGCATTGAAGTCGTCGACCTGCTGGTAAAGCCACAACTGGCCAAGGGCGACCAGATCATCGCAATTCCAACCCTCGTAAGAAGGCTTCCGCCCCCGGTCAAAAAGATCATTGGGAACCTCTCAAAGACCGAAAGCGTCATTGTGGGGTTGGATCTACAGCACGCGCTTGAATAAAGGCTCAAACATCAGATGTCAAATCAGCGGGCACATTCCGATGGCCCTCCTCTCCGAAGAGGGTTGCCGCGCAAAGCCAGTGCTCCGCGAGGAACTCGCAAAAGCTCCGGCGTCCCTCCAGCCAATCCCCCTTCAGCCACATCTTCGAAACTGCAATCAGAGCTGCGTGCCCGCCTCAAAACTGCGGAGGAAACGCTGCGCGCCATACAGTCCGGAGAAGTCGATGCTGTGATGGTTTCCGGCCGTCGCGGAGAGCAGGTGGTTACGCTGAAAGGCAGCGAACCCAACTATCGCATGCTGGTAGAGGCCATGAGCGAAGGCGCGGC
>PMXH01000075.1 GCA_003165855.1 Acidobacteriaceae bacterium
ATGTGCGACCACCATTTGCCGTCACGGGGCGAATGCGGATCGCCTGGGCGGTCGGTGAGCTGATGGTGCATGCGATGCACCCCTACCCAGAAAATCGGCCCGCCTTCGAGCGCCAGCGTGCCGAATATCGTAAGCAAATACTCGACCCACTTTGGGGTCTTGTAGCCGCGATGGGTGAGCAGACGGTGGTAGCCCATGCCGATGCCAAGGCCACCGGAGACCCACCACAGGAAAACGGCAACCCAAAACGGCTTCCAGGCAAAGTTAAAAAGTGCGACTACCGCCCCGATATGAAAAGCCGCCATAAAAAAGACAGTCAGCCAATTCACTTGATTTCGATCTGCCGCGCTGTTCAAATTCCCCCCTCGCTAATCTGGATTTAAGTATCCAGATATCTACATGAGTTTAGAGTAGCTTGCCGGAGTTCAGATCGTAATAGTTGCGTAATGTTCAACCTTGGTGTGGGATGGAGGCTGGGGTACGATGGCGGCGCAGCCGGCCGGAAAGTTCCGAGACGAAGCGCTCGGAACTCTGGAACCCCATAAGGGTTCATAACGTTACAAATCCGCCTGCGCGGAGCGTTATGGGCCTGCATCTGCCGCGAAACCGCTTAGTCTGGCTTGCAAGGCGGACTGAGGTAGAACCATGTTTGGTCGCTTGACTGTTGCCGCCGCCTCCTGGTTGGCGTATCCGGGAGCGATCAACCTTCATGGGGTAAGGTTTTTGCGGGGCGCGCTGCGGGCGCACGGCAGGGTGCAATGCTTAATCGCTGCCCTGGCCCTCGGCGTGTTTCCCATGGCGGCACAGACGCCGACGGCCGGGGAAGCGGCGGCTCCGGCGGTCACGGCCCCCTCGCCCAGCTTCCACATTCGCGGGACGGTTAAGTCGGGCCATACTCCGCTGCCCGGGGTAACGGTTACGGCCGCCAATACCCTGACCGGCAAGAAAGCGGTCACCTCCACCGAAGTGGACGGCTCCTATTCGCTGGAGCTGACCGGCAGGGGACGCTACGTGGTTCGTGTGGAGATGACTGCCTTTGCTGCGGCTACAGAGGAAGTGGTTCTGAACCCCGGTTCGCAGGAGCGGCAGGCTAATTTCTCGCTGGTCCTGCGCTCCCGTGCCCCCAAGCCGGAGCAGCCTGGAATGCCGGAGGCGAGCGCGACTGCCGGCACGGTGGCGCGCGCTGGGCGAGGCACGCAACAGCTCAGCTTGAGCGTGGATGACAGCGCGCTGTCGGCCAGCGGCGGTGCGGGTGCGGCGGGCGAGCCGGCCGCTCTCGGCGGATTAGCCGGTCTGGCCAACAGTGCCGACGCCGCCAATCAATCGGTTGCCTTTGCCGGACAGCTCGGGAACACGCAGGATTACCTTGGCGGCATCCGCACCTCGGATGATCTGCGCAATCGCATGCAGCAGTTGGGCGCACAAAGCGGCGGGGGACTTGGGCAGGGATTCGGAGGCGGTAGTCCTTTGGGCGCGGCCTTGGGCGGAGGGGGTCCGTTCACCATGCGTCGTAACCGCTTGGACATTAACCAGCCGCACGGGACGTTCTATTATTCGGCGGGAAATTCGATGTTCGATGCCTCCCCTTTCTCGCTGAACGGTCAAGGCGGGGCCAATCCGGCCTACAATTCCAGCCGTTTTGGCGGACTGATCGGCGGTCCGCTCAAGATTCCGCACCTGATCGACGACAGCAAAACCTTCATTTTCGCCGGATACACGGGCACGCGCGCCACCAATCCTTATGTCGCCTATTCGACTGTGCCAACCCAGGCGGAACGGGATGTGCCAGGGAGCGATCCCACGGCGCAGGCGCTGCTGAATTACATTCCTTTACCCAATCAGACGGGAGTCGGGGCGCTGAACTACCGTTACGCCACTGCGGCGGAGAACGACAGCGACAACCTGTTTCTNNGGACGGGGCGGCGGCAGGCGCACCCGCAACAATCTGAACTTCAGCTTCAACTGGCTGCGCAACGACAACAGCCAATTGACGTCATTCCCGACGGCGAGCGGCATCAGCAGCACTAGCTCATTCAACACCGGCCTGGGATGGGCCGCCGGCAAAGGAAACTGGAACAACACGCTGCGCGTGAACTTCAACCGCGCACGGGTGGACGTGACCAATCTTTATGCGGGGAACGAGCAGCCAGTCGAGATTCCGGGCATCTCGAGCAACCCTCTGGACTGGGGGCTGCCGAATATTTCGATCAAAGGGTTTACTCCCTTGACCGACATTGCGCCGAAGTACCGCAATGACGCGACGCTCCAGTTCAGCGAGACCGCGATCTGGAACAAGCACAAGCACAGCATCCGCTTCGGCGCCGACTACCGCCAGCTGTGGACCACTCTGCGCAGCAACGCCGACCCGCGCGGCAGCTTCACCTTTACGGGCTTCGCCACCGGCAATGCTTTAGAAGATTTCCTGGAGGGGATGCCGCAATCGACGGCCCTGCAATACAGCGCCACTCCTTATTTCTTCAGCACCAACAGTTACGACTTCTTCGTGCAGGACGACTGGCGCTTGCGCTCGAACTTCACCTTCCAGATCGGGCTCCGCTATGAGTACATCGCGCCTTACACGGAAGCCAACAACCGGCTGGCCAACCTGGACCTGGACCTGACTCCCGGATTGACCTCGGTCGCGCTGGTGACGCCGGGCTCAATTGCACCGTTCGGCGGGGTCAACTCCAGCAGCCTGATGAAGCCCGACCGGGACAATTTTGCGCCGCGCGTCGGCTTCGCCTGGAAGGCGGAGAAGAACACTGTGGTGCGGGGCGGATACGGCATCAACTACAACACGGGCGCGTATCAGGGCATCGCGCAACAACTCGCCTATCAGCCGCCGTTCTCCACCACAGCGACCAACGTTCAGGCGCCTTTTCCCGCTCCGCCGAACCTGACCCTGCAAAACGGTTTTCCCGCACCGCCGCCCGGCACCATCACCAACGATTATGCAGTGAATCCGAATTATCGCCTCGGTTACGTGCAGATTCGCAATCTGGATATTCAACAACAGATTCGTCCCACTTTGCTGCTGAACATCGACTACACCGGAACCAAGGGAACGGATCTCGACATTCTGGAAGCGCCGAACCGCACCGGGACTCGGATTCGTATTTCCAACGTCGATGCCTTCACTTACGAAAACTCAGTCGCGGATTCGGAGGCGAACGCGGCATCGGTACGGCTGCGCAAGCGCTTATCCAAAGGATTTTCTCTCGGCGGTATCTATACCTTTTCCAAGTCGCTGGACGACGCTTCTTCCATCGGCGCCGGAGCAACTTCGGGCTCGAATACGCCTGGACTGGGCGCAGGCGGTACCGGGGCAAGCGGCGGAGGCGGCGGTTCCTCGGGCGGAGGCGCGGCCACGGTTGCGCAGAATCCGTTCGATCTGTCTGCTGAGCGCGGACTGTCGAGCTTCAACCAAACGCATAAGTTCACGGCGGATTACTTACTAGAACTTCCTTTTGGTCACGACAAGCGCTGGCTCACCGGGAATACTCCGTGGCGCGCCATTCTTGGCGACTGGCAGTGGAGCGGCGATTGGACAATTGCCTCAGGGCTCCCGTTCACCCCGCGATTCGTCGGCGCGGTCTGCGATGTGAACGGCGGGACGAATGGTACGTTGCGGCCGGACGTGGTTCCCGGGCAATCGATCTTGTTGTCCAGCCCATCCATCGGCGAGTGGTTCAATACCGGCGCATTTGTGACGACTCCGCCATGCGGCAGCTATGGCGATGCGCGCCGCAACAGCATCATCGGACCGGGCAGCAAGGTGTTCGACATGGCTTTCACCAAGATCGTTCCCATGAAGGAATCACGCACGCTGGAATTCCGGGCCCAGGCCACCAACATTTTCAATAAGCCGAACTATTCCTCGATTGATACCACGGTGAACTCGCCCACCTTTGGCCGAGTTACGGCGGTCGGGGCCATGCGACAGTTCACCATGACGGCGCGCTTTCGTTTCTGAGATGACGCTGCTGAGGGAAATGTTCTCAAAGAGGATCGCCATGCTTTCCGCTTCAAGCCGATTCGCCGACAAGGTTCTGGCTCTGCTGCTGGTGCTCGTGCTTCTGTGTTCTGCGTCGCCTTCGCAGCAGCAGCAGTCGGATTATCTGATTCACGTGGAATCGGATCTCGTATTGGTGAATGTGACGGTTCGGGACAAGAGCGGAAGTTTTGTGCAAGGACTTAAGCCGGAAAACTTCACGATTCTCGAAGACAACAAACCGCAGAGGGTCGTTTCGTTCGATGTGGAGAATGTGGATGCCCTGCCGCTGCCGGATGTGACCCAGGCCAAGCCGCTGCCGGAATCAGCACCTGGGCAGTCGTCTCCGGCGGTTTCCAAGGCAAATACGGCCGAACAATTCAAAGACCGGCGTCTGATTGTTTTGTTCTTTGATCTCTCCGCCATGGAGCCCGACGAAATCGACCACGCCGTCACGTCCGCCGAACACTATGTCGATACCCAGATGGCGCCCGCTGACCTGGTATCGATCGTTTCGCTGGGAAGTTCTCTACTGGTGAATCAGGACTTCACGACCGATCACGCGCTGCTGAAAAAGCAATTAGACCAATTCAGTTCGGGCAGCGGCCAAGGCTTCGAGGAAGGCACCACGGGCACCACCGAGGGCACGCCCGACACTGGCCAGCCTTTTACCGCAGACGATACCGAATACAACATCTTCAATACCGACCGGCGTCTGGAAGCGTTGCGCTCGGTGGCGGAGAAGCTTTCACAGGTACAGCAGAAGAAGTCGTTGATTTACTTTTCCAGCGGCATGGACCGCACCGGCATTGAAAATCAATCGGAACTGCGTGCCGCCGTAAACGCTGCGGTCCGTTCCAACGTCGCGATCTACACCATGGACATGCGCGGGCTGCAGGCGCTGGTGGCGGGCGGGGAAGCGCAGAACGCCANNTCCAACTTCAGCTCGCAGGAGACGCTGGGCACCCTGGCCAGCGATACCGGCGGTCGTGCCTTTCTTGATTCCAACGACTTCGGCAAAATCTTCAAAAGCGTGCAGCAGGACACGTCCACTTACTACTTGCTCGGCTATCACAGCACGAACCCAGCGCGGGACGGGCGTTACCGTCGCATCGTAGTGAAGATGAATGAAAAGAGCAATCCCCCGGGACTGAAGATCGACTACCGCCGCGGCTACTATGCTCCCGCGGACTACCAGCATTCCACCAAGGACGACAAAGAACGGCAACTGGAGGAGGAACTCGCCTCCGAACTTCCCGCCACCGACTTGCCGCTGTATCTGGGAGTCGCCTATTTCCGTCTGGAGGGTAACAAGTTTTTCGTTCCCATCTCTTTGGTCGTGCCGGGATCGCAGATCCCCTTCGTCCGCAGCAGTGACCGCGACAAGGCTACACTCGACGTGATTGGAATGGTGCTCGATAGCGAACACCATCCTTTGAATAGAATTCGCGACACCCTGAACCTCGCGGTGAACACATCCACTGACGTCAAGAAAAAGAATGTGCAGTATGACACCGGCATGAGCCTGCTGAGCGGCAAGTATCACCTGAAATTTGTNNCCCTAAACCCGCTGGTTCGCGACGGATCTGAGATCATTCCGAATATCACCCATGTTTTCTCGGCCACGCAGCACCTGCTTCTTTATTACGAGGTGTACGATCCGTCGCGGCCGACGGTCGCAGATTCTGGGAGTGGCACAGATTCTAATAGTAGCAAAGAGAGCAAGCCCGGCATTCGAGTCTTGACCAACGTTGCGTTCTTCCAGGGTAAAGTCAAAGCCTACGAAAGTTCTTTGGTCGAGCTGACCGAGTTGAATGCGCGCGATCGGAAAGCTGCGGTCTTCCAGTTGGACGTTCCGCTCACATCGCTCAAGCCGGGCTTTTATACCTGCCAGGTCAATGTGATCGACGATGCCGGCGGCCACTTCCTGTTCCCGCGGCTTGCCATGTTGATCCGGACAAACCTTGGGAGCGAAACCAGCGCAGCGGGCGGAAGCCGTTGATGTCTCTCCGGCTGCCAGCTTTTCACGACCTTTCCTTTTCTGGTACTGTTTTGAGTCCACCAGAGTGGAAGAGGATATGCCGATGTGACGAGCGTCACAGTCGACCTGCTTCACGATCTGTAACATTCATGGTTTGAGCCACGGCGGATGATGATTCTTCCTGGGGAAAGGACAACCGCGT
>PMXH01000134.1 GCA_003165855.1 Acidobacteriaceae bacterium
CCGCAATTGCCATCCCTGCTCCTACCCGAATAGAATCCTCTATTACCCAGCCACGCCTGTTCCTGTGAGGACGATGCACAAAGGCATTGCTATCTATCCCGGCTCGTTTGATCCGACCACGAACGGGCACCTCGATTTGATCGAGCGCGGCGCCAAGATTTTTGAGGAATTGGTGGTCGCGATCCTGCGCAACTCGGAGAAGATTCCGATGTTCAGCGTGGCCGAACGGCTGGAGATGCTGCGGGCGCTCACCGGACATCTGAAGAATGTGCGCATCGACACTTTTGACGGGCTGATGGTCGAGTATGCGAAATCGCTGGAGGCGACTTGCATCCTGCGCGGCATCCGGGCCATCAGCGACTACGAATATGAATTGCAGATGGCGTTGATGAACCGCAAGCTCGAACCCACGCTGGAGACCGTCTTCATGATGCCGGCCGACAAGTACTCCTACGTAAGCTCGCGGTTGGTACGCGAAGTGGCGCAGGCGGGCGGCCCGGTGAAGGGACTGGTCCCGGAAGTGGTGGAGCAGAAGCTGCGCGAAAAACTTGAACTCGCTTACAAGTTCCACGACGAGATGCACAAAATAACGGCGGTTCCTGGTGGAAAAGAAAAGAAGAGGAAAAAGAAATCATGACCACGGCAATTATAGAAGCGCTCAAACTTACCGACCGAATCAACCGCATTGAGCCCTCAGCCACGATGGCGGTGGTGGCCGAGGCTGACAAGTTGCGCGCGCAGGGCATCGACGTGGTGGATTTCGGCGCCGGCGAGCCCCATTTCGCCACGCCGCAGCACATCAAGGACGCGGCCATCGCCGCCATTCAGGGCAACTTTACAAAGTACACGGCGGTGCCGGGCACGCCTGAGGTGCGCGACGCGATCGTGCACCGTCATGCCGTGGACTTCGATTCCGATTACCGTCGCGAAGAGGCCATCGCCTCGACCGGCGGCAAGCACGCGCTGTTCAATGCCGTTCAGGTGCTGGTGGATCACGGCGACGAAGTGATTTTACCGGTGCCCTACTGGGTTTCGTTCAAGGACATCGTGCGCTATGCCGGCGGCGAGTGCGTGTTGCTGCACTCGGATGAGTCGCAAGGCTTCCGGGTCACGGCTGAAATGGTCGCGCGACTGATCACGCCGCGCACCAAGGTGATCATCCTGAATTCGCCGTCGAATCCTTCCGGCGCGGTGATGAGCGCGGAAGATCTTACCGAAGTTGTCCGCCTCGCGCACGAGCGCGGAATCTGGGTGCTCTCCGACGAGTGTTACGTCTATCTGAATTACACCGGCAGGAATTTTTCCGTGGGATCGCTGCGCCAGTTTCGAGAACGCGTCGTGGTGCTGGGTTCGCTCTCGAAAACTTACGCTATGACGGGTTGGCGCCTGGGCTACGCGCTCGGTCCGGCGGCGGTGGTGAGTGCGATGTCGAAGTTGCAGAGCCAGTCCACTTCAAACCCGACTTCGATCGTGCAGAAAGCTGCCGTGGCGGCGTTGAAGGGACCGCAGGAGTGCGTTGAAGAAATGCGGCGCGAGTATATCGAACTTCGCGACCACGTGGTGAAAGGCCTACGCTCGATTCCCGGCATCGCCTGCACGCTGCCGGAAGGCGCGTTCTATGCCTACCCGAACATCTCGGCATTCCTGGGACGCGGCAACGTGAAGTCAGCATCAGACGTGGCGGGACGGTTGCTTCGGGAAGCGCATGTGGCTACGGTGCCGGGAGAAGGATTTGGCACCAGCGACCACATCCGCGTCTCCTACGCGACCTCGAAGGCAGAGTTGGATCGCGGGCTCGAACGCATGCGGAAGTTCTTCGCAGGGCTGTAGGCACGGGATTCACCGGCATAAGGCGCTGTTGATGTTTAGGTTCGGCGGAGGCCGTCCGTTCGCGAACGGCCTTTTTTTCGGTATCACTTTTCATGGGCAATCTGTATCCATTCTTAATGCTGCCGGGATTCGATCCGCGCCCGTGGGGCACGCACGATCTTTCGCCGATTTATCCCAATCGTCACTTCGAGGAGAAGATTGGCGAGGCCTGGCTCACTGGCGACGATTGCAAAGTGGCCAACGGACCGTTCACCGGGCAGACGCTGGCACAGCTCAGCCAACAGCATCATCGGGCGCTTGTGGGCGACGCCGCCCGCGATCCGCAACGCTTTCCATTGCTGCTGAAGTTTCTTTTTCCGCATGAGAAGCTCTCGGTGCAGGTTCATCCTGACGATGAGCAAGCGCGCCGCGTCGGGCAGCCCTGGGGCAAGACTGAGTGCTGGTATGTGGCGCACGCGAAGCCAGGAGCTCAGATCGCTCTGGGATTGAAACCGGGCGTGATCGTGGCACAATTCGGAGAAGCCATCAATGAGAAGCGCGCCGAAGAGGTGCTGAACTGGCTCAACATTTACACCGGCGATATGATTTACGTTTCTGGCGGCACCGTGCACACGCTGGGACCAGGTTCGGTGATCGTCGAGACTCAGCAACAATCGGACACAACCTACCGCTTGTATGATTACGGACGACCGCGCGAACTGCACCTGAAAGAAGGTTTGGCCGCGGTGAAATTGAAGGTTGCGTCCGGCAAAGTGCTGAGGCCGGCTCCCCAGCAAATTCGTGGCAGCAACAATCGGCAGGCTGTGCTGGTAGCCGCTCCTTACTTTGTTGTCGATATGTTTGAGATGAAAGATGCGCAGGAACTGAGCACGCGCGACGAGTCGGGCAAGAGTTCGGCGCAGATCCTGGTAGCCCTGGAGGGATGCGGCGTAGTGGAAGCGGCGGGAGCGGAGCCGGTCACTATGGCGAAGGGCGATGCCGTGGTAATTCCGGCGTCGGTGGAAACATTCACAGTCCGCCCGCAGTGGACGCTGGAATTTCTGAAGGCGCATGTGCCAGGTGCGGCGCAGCCCGAACCGGAAACGCGAATGTAGCAAGTGAAATCCGACAAACGTGGCTAAGAACTCAAATTTCTATCCTGTGGTCCTCGCCGGCGGCCGCGGCACGCGTTTCTGGCCCTTGAGCCGGAAGAAACGTGCCAAACAACTGCTGGCGCTCGACGGCAAGCAAACCATGATCCAGCAGACGGTTGCGCGGTTGCTGCCGCTGGCTTCCCCGAAGCAATTCTGGATTATTACCAACGACGATCTTCGTCCCGCGATCTTGAAACAGCTTCCGAAGTTGCCGAAGCTGCAGGTGCTGGCCGAGCCGCTGGGTCGCAATACCGCACCCGCGATCGGACTCGCCGCGTTTCTTCTCTTGCGCGAACATCCCGATGCGGTGATTGGAATGTTTCCTTCCGACCATGTAATCGCCAATGAAAAGAGCTATCGCGCGACCATCGAGCGCGCCGCGGAGATCGCCGCCGCGGGAGAAAACATCGTGGTCCTGGGCATTCGCCCCAACCGCGCGGAAACCGGCTACGGCTACATTGAGGCGGGCAACGCCTTCAGCGGCAACGCTCTACGCGTGCTTCGCTTCACCGAGAAGCCTGACGCGGAGAAAGCATCTGCATTTGTGGCTGCGGGAAATTATTTCTGGAATAGTGGGATGTTCTTGTGGAGTGCGCGCACGCTGGCCAATGCCCTGCGCGAGCATCTTCCCAAGACCGCTTCCCTGCTGGAACAAATCGCCGCCGCTTTCGGCACCCGAAACTTTGCGGCGACCTTCCGCAAGCTCTATCCCAAATGCGAGAACATCAGCGTCGATTACGCCGTGCTGGAACCGCGTTCGGCGAAGGGCGAGCAGGCCAGCAACCTCTTTTGTCTTCCCGCGGATTTCGGCTGGAACGACCTGGGCTCCTGGACCGCGCTGCATGAGCATCACATTGCGAAAAACCATCCGCTAGACGATAACGTCGTAACCAGCGCAGGACTGTTTGTTCTGAACGCTTGCGGCAACTATGTGCATGCTCCGGGAAAATTTGTCGCGGCTGTGGGCGTGAATGATCTTGTGGTAGTGGAAACTCCGGACGCACTGCTGATCACAACCCGGCAGCACGCGCAGGACGTAGGTAGGGTGGTGAAGTACTTGGACGAAAAGAAGCTGCACAAGCTCGTATGAAAAGGTGCCCGGGGGCGAGTGGTCGGTGATCAGTCACACTGGACATCCCTGACCACCGGCCACTGCTCACTGGACACTGAACTTCCATGGCTCAAGAGATCAAATTCGGAACCGACGGCTGGCGCGGCATCATCGCCGACGATTTCACCTTCGACAACGTGCGCAGGGTCGCCGGCGCGATCGCCTCCTACGTATTGAAGTATGAGGACTCTCAGCACGGTGTAATTATCGGCTATGACACACGTTTCGCTTCTCAACGCGCGGCGCAAGTGGCCGCCGGCGTGATCGCCGCCGCGGGCATCCCCGTGCAACTGGCCAAGGATTACACGCCCACCCCAGCCGTGTCCTACGCGGTAAAGAACAAAGGCGCTGCGGGCGGAGTGATGGTCACTTCGAGTCACAATCCGTGGAACTGGAACGGAGTGAAGTTCAAAGGAAGTTTCGGCGGGTCTGCGACGCCCGCCATCATGAAAAGAATTGAAGAAGAGATGCGCGCGGGTGCGATGCCGCAAGGCGCGAAGGCGGCCATCGAAGAGGTTGACATCAAGACACCCTACGTCGCGGCAGTTTGCCGCTTTGCCGACATGGATCTGATCGGCAAAACCAAATTCAAGTTTGCCATCGACTCCATGTACGGTTCCGGCCGGGGAGTTCTTGCCGGAATCTTCCGCGAGCGCGGCATTCAGTTCACGGCGATTCGCCAGGAACTCAACCCGTTATTCCCCGATATCAATCCCGAGCCTATCGAACCGCACATTTCCCTGCTCCAGCAAACCGTAGTCCGCGAGCAGTGCGACGCCGGACTGGCTACTGACGGCGATGCCGACCGCATCGGCGCGGTCGCCGAAGATGGCAGCTTCGTGGACTCGCACAAGATATTCTGCGTCCTGCTGCGCTGGCTGCTGGTTCGTAAGAAATGGTCCGGAGACGTGGTCCGCGCCTTCAATACGACGCGCATGCTCGATCGCATTGCCTCCAAGTACGGCCGCAAGCTCTACGAAACCCAAATCGGATTCAAGTACATCGCGGATCTGATGATGGAGCACGACATTCTCATCGGCGGCGAAGAGTCCGGCGGCATCGGCTACTCGCGCTTTCTGCCGGAACGAGATGGAGTCTTGAATTGCCTGCTGCTGGCCAACGTCATGGCGGAGGAAGGCAAGCCGCTCGGCCAGTTGGTTGCCGACCTGCAAAGCGAATTCGGCCCGCACTATTATGGCCGCCGCGATCTGCACATTCCCGAAGAGATCAAGCAGAACGCGATTCAGCGAGCTCGATCTGAAACCACGCAAAGCCTGGGACGCTATCGCGTCGTGAAGAAGGAAAATCTCGATGGCATCAAGTTTTTCCTCGATGCGCCAACCAACGGGAACGGAGCGGAAGCCTGGATCTTGTTCCGCGCTTCGGGAACGGAGCCACTGCTGCGTGCATACGCGGAGGCCTCGTCCCCGGAATTGGTGAACGAAATCCTGACAGCCGCTGAGAGTTTTGTTCAGAACTGAGAACTAAGACCGGTGGTTACCGGTGTCATTCATCTGTTCGAAACTCCACATTTGATGCGGCAGTAATGCGATACTGCTAATTGAGCATGACTTTCGCCGGAAGCGCAACCTCGACCGCAGACGCACCTGAAGCGCGTCGCTACAACCGGATCCACCGCTGGCTCGGGATTGCCGATTTTGTCATCGGCTCCGCTTTTCTGGTTCTTCTGCTGGTCACCCGCTGGACGGATTGGCTGCGCGATCTTGCTTTGCGCCGCGGATTCCAGAACTACACCCTGGCCATCTTTATCTATCTGTTTTTCCTGCTCCTGATCAGTAAACTGCTCGGCCTGGGCCTCGACTACTACGGATTCCGTCTGGAGCGAAGGTTCCAACTCTCCACGCAAAAAGTTCGCTCGTGGCTTTGGGATGAAGCCAAGGGCTTTCTGGTTGGATTGGTGCTCGCAGGCATCGTCGTAGAGTTGCTGTATTTCATGATTCGCCAGTTCCCGCAGCATTGGTGGCTCATCACCTGGGCGCTGTTCATGGGCCTGTTCATATTATTGGCCCAGTTGGCGCCGGTAGTGCTATTCCCAATCTTTTACAAGTTCGAACCGCTGGACAATGAAGACCTGCGGCGCCGTCTGGTGCAACTGAGCGAGCACGCGGGCACGCGGGTGCGTGGAATTTATCGCTGGAAGCTTTCGGAAAAAAGTAAGAAAGCCAATGCGGCTCTCACCGGACTCGGACGTACCCGCCGCATCATCCTCGCCGACACGCTGCTGGACAATTACGCTCCCGAGGAAATCGAGGCGGTCCTCGCTCATGAACTCGGGCATCATGTTCATCGTCACATTCTGAAGAGCATTCTGGTTCAAGCCGGAACGACCTTGCTCGGCTTCTGGGTGGCGAACTGGGTGCTGCACTACGCGGTCGATCGCCACATGTTCGAGGAGCTTTCCGATTTCGCCAACCTGCCCTTACTTGCTCTAACCGCGACTGCGCTTTCGCTCCTGCTGATGCCGGCTCTCAATGCCTACTCGCGCTATAACGAGCGCCAGGCCGACCGCTATGCTTTTGAATCCATCGCCAGCGTGGAGCCCTTCGTTTCGTCGATGAACAAGCTGGCGCAGCAGAACCTGGCCGAGCGCACACCTTCGCGGTGGATTGAAGTGTTGTTCCATTCCCATCCGGCGATTTCAAAACGCGTGGCGGCAGCAGAGGCGTGGGGCCGCCTGCACAGTGCAGGTCCGCAAGCGTGAGCCGCAACTCCTTCACCCTGAATTAAAGGCAACTCAACGCTTCCGCAGAATTTCGGCCACGCGTTGCAAATCCTCCTCGGTATCCACGCCCACGGAGTCGTAAGGCGTTTCGCCCACATAGATGGAGATGCCGTTTTCCAGAAAACGCAGTTGTTCCAGCCGTTCACTTTTTTCGAGTATCGATTCCGGCTGGCTCACAAAGAGATCGAGAGCGGATTTTCTGTAAGCGTACAGGCCGAGGTGTTTGAAATAGCGTGGGGCCGTGCCGTCGCGATCGAAGGGAATCGTCGCTCGGGAAAAATAGAGAGCGCGGCCTCCGGGAGCGGTCACAACTTTCACCGCGTTAGGATTGTCGACATCTTCCGGCGGACACAGAGTCTTTACGGTCCCCACCTGCACTGCCGGGTCTTTCATTACGTCGAGCAGGGTGGCAACCTGCTCCGGGTGCACGAGCGGTTCATCGCCTTGCACGTTCACATAAACATCCGCCGCGACGGAGTTGGAAACTTCATGCACCCGTTCGGTCCCGCTGCGGTGACTGGCTGAAGTCATCTGCGCGCTCCAGCCGCGCTGGCGGCAGACTTCCAGAATCTCTTCGGAATCCGTAGCGATGATCACGTCCGCGAGCAGCGGTGACGAGCGGACCGCCTCGTACACCAAGCCCACCAGCGGTTTCCCCGCAATCTCGCGCAGCATTTTGCGCGGCAGACGGGTCGAGGCCAGCCGCGCCGGAATCACCGCAATAGTTTTCATGCGAGAACCAGTTTCCAGCTTCCCGCCGTAACTGGCAAGTATCACATCTACGAATGGACTTACATTCCTGCGGTTTGACACGCTTTTGCAGCGGCTCTTAGAATGAAGGATTGGACGTGACGCGCCACTCCGGTCCGTTGTGTTCAAAGCAGCGAGAATATTGAAGCGCAGACTTCACACCACTCTCGTTGCGTTTCCCCAATTTGCTGGCGGCGTAGCTCAGGTGGCTAGAGCGACGGTCTCATAATCCGTAGGTCCGTGGTTCGAGTCCACGCGCCGCCACCAATCTCCTGTCAGTGACAATGACGCCCTTTTTCTTCCGATTTCGGCTCCCATTGTCGATGAATTCGGAACACTCGCAAGTTTAAGATGACCCCATGCAGAACGTGACGCCGGTCGCGATTGCGGCGCTTGGGCTGGAACTGGTGCCAGCCGTTTTGTTCGGCTTGGCTTCGGAGCGAGTGGCGCGCGCGGTGGCGCGATGGCCTGTGGCTGTGCGCGTGAGCGTTCCGGCGTTGTTAGTCGCTCCGTACCTATTGGTTTCGATCTCCGAACACATGTTCCGCTGGGCGTGGTTCGCGCTCTATGCCGTGCTGCCCGTTTTGATTGCCTGGCTGCTTCTCCGCGCCGCGGCCGCCGATGCCGGGCAGCGCGGCAACTGGCGCGACGCATTGATTCTGCTCGTCCTTGGGCTCGCCGTGGATTTGCGCTGGTTCGACCGCGCGTGGCCGCCGGGGCTGCGGGCTTTGAACGAATTGTTTCTGGTGGATGCCGGCCTGTATGGATTTCTGGCGATCCGGCAACTCAGCGGCACGGGATTCGATTTTCATCTGAAATGGAGCGACTGGAAAACTGGCCTGCGCGAGCTCGTCTTCTTCACACCTCCCGTCATCGCGCTGGGACTGGCGCTGGGCTTCATCCATCCCCATCGCAACCTGCCGGGAATCGGCAGCGGGCTCCTGCGCTGGGTAGGGATATTTTTCTTCACCGCCGTGCCGGAAGAGCTTTTCTTTCGCGCCTGGGTGCAGAATCTCCTGGAACGCCGCGTAGGGCGTCGTGCGGCCCTACTGATCGCGTCAGTATTGTTCGGCCTGTCGCACTTCAATAAGCGCTCCGCCCATTTCAATTGGCGCTACGTACTGCTGGCGACCATCGCTGGGATCTTCTACGGACGCGCATGGCGCGAGCACCGCCGCGTCCCCGCCTCGACCATCACCCACGCTAGCGTGGATTGGTTGTGGGGGCTGTGGTTCTAGAGTATCTCGACGATTGGGGCACACACCATCATGGCAAAGGTCCACGACTGTTGTGCGGACCATTCACACCGTCTCCTCGCTTCGCTCGTCGGACAGCCGAGTGCCTGCCCTGAGCGGAGTCGAAGGGCGGCTGTCTCTACATGGCTACTGCCGAGGGCTGGTATCTCTACATGAGGTGTTTAGACTGCCACTTCCGGTGTGGCTTCGATCAGGCTGCGGGTGTAGGGATGCTGCGGGCGCTCGGTGATCTGGTCGGTTGATCCAATCTCGACAATCTTCCCGCGATACATCACGGCGATGCGCGTCGAAAGATAGCGCACGACCGGCATGGAATGCGAGATGAAGAGATAGGTCAGGCCGAAGTCGCGCTGCAGTTGCGCGAGCAGGTTGACGATCTGCGCGCCCACGCTGACGTCGAGAGCAGAGACTGGTTCGTCGGCCACGATGAACTTAGGACGCAGCGCCAGGGCGCGGGCGATGCCAATGCGCTGGCGCTGCCCTCCGCTGAATTCATGGGGGAAGCGCTGCAGGATGGATTCGTCGAGGCCGACGGCGCGGAGAAGTTCGACGACGCGGGCGCGAATTCCACCCTTTGCGGTTTCGCTCCCGTGAATAAGGAGCGGCTCGGCGATGATGTCTTCGACGCGGAAGCGAGGGTCGAGCGAGGCAAAGGGATCCTGAAAGATGATCTGCATGTCGCGGCGGAGGCGGCGCATCTCGCCGGGGCTGGCGGCGAGCAGATCGCGGCCTTCGAAGCGGATGCTGCCCGAAGTGGGTTCGATGAGGCGCAGGATCAAGCGTCCGAGAGTGCTTTTGCCTGAGCCCGATTCGCCGACTAGGCCGAGGGTTTCGCCGGCGTGAATGTCGAGCGAGACATCGTCGACGGCGCGGACTTCGTTTCTGCTTCTCGATGTTCCACCAAGGGCAGATTCGCTTTGCGAATAAATCTTGGTCAGGTTGCTGATTTCGACAAGGGGCATGGTTTGTATTCAAGATTCTAGAGTATGGAGTGAATTATTGCGCCGTGATCGTTATTGCGCTGCGATCATGGGGACGGCAGCCAGGGCGGCCAGCAGGCCGACGAATCGCCAACGGGTGAAATGTTCCTTCAGGAACACGCGAGCCAACAGCACGGTGACGGCGGGATAGAGCGAGGAGATGACGACGGCTTCGTCGAGGCGTCCGGTCTGGCTGGCGCGAACGAAGAGCAGGGTACCGAGGGAGTCGATGCAGCCGGTGAGCACTCCCCAACGCAGGCCAGCAGCGGTGATGTCGCGAAAATTCCAGCTCAGCAGGACGACCGTAGCGGTGATGAGCAAGGCGCCGGCTCGAGTCAAGGTTGCGATCCAAAGCGCCGAGCCGGCGCCGGCTTGGCGGACGCAGAGATAGAATCCGGCGAAGCCAATGCCGGCGACGACGGCGAGGCCGATGCCTTCCGGAGTGGCACCGTCTTCGGAGCGGGTGATGAGCCAGAGTCCGGTGGCGGCTAGGAAGAAGCCGAGGATGGGAATGCGGCCGGGCAAGCCCTCGGTGAACATGGAAACAACTGCTGGGATTGCGGCGCTCAGGACGGCGGCGACGGGGGCGGTTAGTCCCATCCTGCCGGAAGAAAGGGCGCGATAGAAGATGGCGAGGGCAGCGCCTCCGGAGACGCCGGCGGCGAGGACCCAGGCGGCGCTGCGGGCGGAAGGGAATGGGGCGTGAGTGGCGGAGGCCAGCGTGACCATCAGAAGCAGGCCGCCGATGTTCACGACCGTGGTGAAGAGGAATGCGCTGGCGCGGCGGGTGGCGTAGCCGCCGAGGAAGTCGCTGGTGCCCCAGGCCAGGACGGCGGCCAGTCCGTAGGCGGCGGTGGCGACTTGGGGCGCGGCGTACATGAACGACGAGGTTAACATGTGCCGGCTGGGAGGTGAGGGCTGGAACATTGCATGTGCAAATGTTCCAGTCGGAACATTAGAGCGTTTTGCCGGAACATTGTGGAAATCTCGGAAATCTCGGAAAACCACCTTAAAGCTATAATTGGTAGGCGGCAAGAAATTGGGGGGGTATGGGGTTAGGAGCAGAGCCTGGAAAGTGGTGAAAAAGACACAGGGCGAAGGAAAAGCGGCGAAAAACGGGGCTCGAGGATGGCAGTCGGGGGTGGGGAGTGCTGATTACATGGGGTTACGGGGTACAGGGGAATGTCCCCGGAGCGGTCCCAAAGATCTTTGACGGAAGTGTCAGTGAAGGTCGCGGCAGGACGTAGATTCTGATTTGGCTCTTTCGCTCCCGCCGCCGCGAGACATAACTGCCCCGTGGCTGTATCCAGAAGAATCTTCGCGCTAGCACCACCTTCGGATACGACAAATCGTCCAGTTTGCACGGGCCGAGCTGAGCGTAGGGTGAGGTGTGTGGAAGCCATTAGTAGCAACCCTGTAATCAGCGCAGCAATTATCGCCGTCCACAAAGGCATGAACGATTTCCAGCGTTCAGCCGCACTTACTTGGCGGTCGTGGAGATCAATAGCTGTCTGGAGAAGCGGATAGACTAATTCCGACGGAAGCACCTTTACTCCAGTGGCATCGTCGCGGGTTATGACGTGTCTTGCAATGAGGGACAAATGCTTTTTGTCATCCTTTTCGACTCGAAAAAATTCAGGATGTTCTTTTGCGAGAGTTGCCCAAGATTGGGATGAAGAAGGCGGTCCTTGCAATTCTTCCGTTAAGCCAGCTTCCGTGCGATGGGTGTACTTATCCAGCGAGAGCACCTGGATTAGCGCAAGCACATCAGAGAGACGGTTGTTCTTGGTATAAGGACGACCCTGTTTCATTTCTGGCCTCTGCCAGCTTTCGCAGACGGCGCGAATTATCTCACGGCGAGCCGCAGTGAGCTAGCTCTGTGGTGGGATGGTCTGTTCCTGTCGGGTCTTCCTCCCACCGTTAGGGCGCGAGAGGCGCAGGTCTGGATCATGGGTCATAGCGTGCTCTTCCTCTTCTAGTAGGGAGTCTTGAAGACTTAAGCCTCGTTTCTGAAACCCGCACTCGCATGTGACGTACCAGCCTCCCATATCCTTGTGCACCATCAATTCTAGGTAAAGAGCAATGCGGCAACGGATGCCTAACTGGATATTCATGAGGACGGAGAGACTTCCCCGTTTCTTCAGCGGCCAGAACTTCAGCCCACCTTTGCTTGGCCTCCGCGTAGGCCTCAGCACACTTGGGGCAAAGAGCCTTCTTCGGGAGGCCGGGGCCCGGTTCCGGGTCCGAAAAGGAGGACCGCTTGTTGCATCCGTCCTCAATACGGTCAGGGGTCAGCGCTGCGATCAAGCGACTCTGCTCTTGAAATTTAGCAAATGCCGCCGAATCCGCTTCCTCCAGGGTCATGCCGTCCCCAAGGGAACGTAATCTGTTCAACCTTTCCCAAGCGGACAGCAGTTTCTCGCTGCGTGCCGGGGCTTGGGCACTTTCCAGATCGGTGACCGGAACCCCTTTCCAAGCCAAGAGAACATAGAGATTGCTCAGTTGGCGGGAAAGCACCCGGTCATCCTTACGCGTGAACGTCAGAAGTCCGTCCTTGATGCGGAAAATTACAAAAGCGATCAAGGCTAACAGGATAAGCACGCACGCCTGCCAAGCTGCGAAGAGAGAAAACGATAGGGCGACGGATGCGCCAGCCGCCGACCACAGGGCAAGGCTCGTTAGGAAGGCTTTCATTTTCCTGCTCCTCTTGTGGCACCAGGGGTCTGGCCCACCTTTGCCGGAGCAATTTTAACTGAGGATGCCCCGCGTTTGCTTACTTTGCAAGGGTGGGCCGCGGTGCAGCCGACCGCGAGGGTTTTGACTTTGACGAAGAGCGCGTCCGGTCCGACAGACGGGATCGAGAACGTCCTTCGCGTGACGACGTTCATCCGTCGCGGCGCTGTTGCCGCTGGTAGGGATGCTTCGACTGCGCGGGATTGTCCTTCGGACAATCTCACTTCGCTCAGCATGACAGCCTTATGCCGGACGTGCCCAGACGGGCACGCGGCGTCTCGTGGCGAATCAGGCATCCCTACGGGATGCGCTTCGTTTCTGTTGCGTCTACCCGGCGTTGAAACGCCGGGCTATTTTCGGGCGTCGCTTCGACTGCGCTCCCCGTTTGTCACCTCGCGCCGGAAAACCGGGGAGTGTTGAGGGTCAAAATCCCAAGGGGTTTGACGGTGGTGGAATCCCACTTCTCGCAAAGAACGCGAGAAATGGGGCACCCGCATTCGCGAAGATGGCGGGCTTTCGCGGGCAAGAGTGCCCGCGCCACACTAGCGGGTGCGTGTTAGAATTTCCCCCTGGAAGGTCCTTAGGAAAACCTGATTGATTGAGCTGGCACCATCGATTCTTGCGGCGGACTTTGCGCGTCTGGGGGAACAGGTGCGGGCGGCGGAGGAAGGTGGCGCGACGGTCGTCCATGTGGATATTATGGACGGGCATTTCGTGCCGAACCTGACGATTGGGCCGCCGGTGGTGAAGTCGCTGCGCAAGGTGACGGAGTTGCCGCTGGACTGCCACTTGATGATCGAGAATCCGGACGAGTTTATTCCGGCGTTTGCGGAAGCGGGGGCGGATTGGATCTCGGTGCATCAGGAAGTTTGCCGGCATTTGAACCGCACGCTGCATCTCATCAAGAGCCATGATTGTCTGGCGGGTGTGGTGATTAATCCGGCGACGCCGGTGGATACGCTGGAGGAAGTGCTGGATCTGGTGGATTATGTGCTGGTGATGTCGGTGAATCCGGGGTTTGGGGGACAGAAGTTTATTCCGGGGACGCTGCACAAGATGAGGCAATTATCGGAGATTCGCAGCCAACGCCGGCTGACGTACCGCATCGAAGTAGATGGCGGGGTGGGGCACGACACGGTCGGCGATGTGGTGCGGGCGGGCGGAGAAATTCTGGTGGCGGGCAACGCGGTGTTCGGTAGTGGCGATCCAAAGAAGAATGCCGGGGCGCTGCTGAAGGCGGCGACGGAAGCGGCGCTGCTGAAGGTGTAAGGCCGCTAGCAGTTAGCAATTGGCAATTAGCAGCTAGCAATTGACGGTTGGCGTTTGCTAACTGCCAATTGCTAATTGCTGACTCGCGTAGCTTCCAAAATCGGCAGTCGGAAATTCTGAGTCGAGGTATTCATGTCACGTCGAAGTTCATTGGTTGCGGTGCTGGGTGTGCTGCTGATGGTTACGGCGGCTTGTACCAACAAGAAGGCCGTGAATCCGCTGGCGAATGTGGGGTCGAAGCAGCCGGACAAGGTGCTGTTCGACAGAGCAATGGACGCGATGAAGCATAACCGTTTCGACGTGGCGCGGATGACGCTGCAGACCTTGATCAATACTTATCCGGACTCGGAATTTATCGCGCGGGCGAAGCTGGCGGTGGGCGATTCGTGGTATGCGGAGGGCGGGACGGCGTCGCTGGCGCAGGCGGAGCAGGAGTATCGCGATTTCGAGACGTTCTTTCCCAACATGCCGGAAGCGGCCGAGGCGCAGTTGAAGATCGCGAACATCCAGTACCAGCAGATGGAGAAGTCGGACC
Organism: Acidobacteriaceae bacterium; assembly: GCA_003165855.1. Lineage (GTDB taxonomy): Bacteria > Acidobacteriota > Terriglobia > Terriglobales > Acidobacteriaceae > Sulfotelmatobacter. The sequence continues at coordinate 14,341 of PMXH01000134.1, forward strand.
GCGACTATACCCATGCCCGGCGGGCGGAGGATGAGTACCGGAACCTGATCATGCAGTATCCGGATAACCCGAAGCTGGTAAAAGAAGGAAAAGAGCGATTGCTGGAAGTGCAGGAAGTGCTGGCTGACCGGGAGTTTGGGATTGGAAAATTCTACTTCTATCGGATGTCGTATCCGGCGTCGATTGCGCGGTTGAAGACGCTGGTGGAGAAATATCCGCTGTACAGCCGAGCCGATGAGGCACTGTATCTGCTGGGGCAGAACTACGAAGGGCAGATGACACAGATGCGGGCAAGGCCTACCTGCGTGAAGACCGCTCCGCGGGCAGGGTGCGTGCCGGAGCAGGTTAAGGCCAACATGGTTGAGGAACTGACCAAGCAAGCCGCCGGCGCCTATTCCCAGATTATTACGCGGTATCCGGTGATGGACCGCGGGGATGATGCAAAGAAGCGGCTGGCAGCACTGCACCAGCCGATTCCGCGGCCGACGAAGGCCGCGGTGGCGCAGAACCGGGCAGAAGAAGAAAGCCGCCGGGACAGCAGCCCGCTTGACCTGGCGATGAGCCTGGTGAAAAAAGGGCCTAACGTGGATCTGGCGGCGCATGTGGGAGAGCCGACGTTGGTGGATCCGACGCCGGTGGCAGCGAACCAGGAAGCATTAAGAACGACGCGGGAAGCGATGGGGATTCCAGCGGGCGAGCATGGAGTGAGTGCGGAGATCGTATCCGGAGGAGTTCCGGCGGCGAATGATCCGGCCCCTCGCTCCGATACGGCGACGGATAGCGGACCGCTCTTTGCCCGGCAGCCGACGAGTGCTCCGGATCCGAACGAGCTGAAGCCTTCGGCCGATGCGACTGTATTGAAGCCCAGCGGGCCGCCGGATCCGAATGAGTTGACCCCGGTCGCCGAAGCCCAGAATGCGGTAGCAAACAGTCAACCCTTGCCTCCGCCGGTACAGGTGAACGAGATCCAGCAAGCGCAGGCGGCGGGTACCTCGACTGTCGCGAGTGCGGGTTCGAGTTCTCTGGCGAGCGATCAGGATGTTTCGAGCAGCAAGAAGAAGAAAAAGAAGGGGTTGAAGAAGATCATGCCGTTCTGAAGCGAGGGACATCGGTATCCGGGCCACCGGACTGGACTTTGTGCCAGCATAGTTCCCTTGGGCCCGCGCGGTAGACGTTGACCACTAGTAACCAGGTAACCTCCCGTCCGATCATTGACTTACCTTCAAGGGCAGGTTACCTTCGCCATATCTCCCCTCATCAGAGGACTTTTCTTGGCCCGGAAGATATTGCTTGCCGACGACAGCGTGACCGCCCAGAACATGGGGCGCAAGATCCTCGCAGATGCGGGGTATGAAGTGATTGCTGTCAACAATGGATCGGCCGCACTGAAGAAGATCGCGGAACTGAAACCCGACCTGGTCATCCTGGATGTTTACATGCCCGGCTACAGCGGGCTGGAAGTGTGCC
>PMXH01000603.1 GCA_003165855.1 Acidobacteriaceae bacterium
GCATGCCTTCAGGCATGCCGTAAGTCGGGCGTTTATGAATGCGCCTTCAGGCGCTGCGAGCAAGGAACCAAATCCCGCCACAGGCTCCTGAGATATTCTTACTCTCATTTGTGAACCACGCCAGACATTTCTTGCTCGCCTTCGCCGGCACGCCCGGACCGAANNGAAGCCCGAGATGTGAATCCTGCCAAACTGCGCTACCGCGGCGGCGCGGCCAATCGTCGCCAGGCTCCCTTTGTCATAGTAGTGAAAAGCCGCGTGGGGCGCGCGTTCGGGATCGCCAGAGAAACTCCCGGCAGCTTCTATCCTGCGCCGAATCAGCTTGGCGACGTAGCGTCCCTCGAGAATCGCCACCGGAGCCACGCCGGGCAGCATCTTGCCGGAAGCATCTTTCAGCGCGGCCAGGTCTCCGATAACGAAAACCTCCGGATGCTTGGGAACGCTGAGATCAGGCTCCACTAGCACCCGCCCGGCGCGATCCACGGGCACGCCCAGCTTTTTCCCCAGCGGCGAAGCCGCTACGCCCGCGGCCCACAAGATGACGTCCGCCTTCATCCGCGTTCCGCCCATGGAAATCACCCCGGGCTCAATCTGTGTGACCATGGCCGAAGTAACCACTTCCACGCCCAGCCGCTGTAATTGCTCCAGAGCGCTGCGCGAAAGATCTTCAGGATACGACGGGAGCACATGCTGGCCGCCTTCGATCAGATGAATATGAGTGCGCCGCGGATCAATCGAGCGGAAGTCGTGAGCCAAAGCGTGCCGGCAGATTTCTGCCAGAGTCCCGGCCAGTTCCACTCCGGTGGGTCCGGCGCCCACCACCACAAAATTCAGCGGATCGCAGCTCTCACCCGCAAAGGCGCGTCGTTCGGCCAGCTCGAAGGCCAACAGAACGCGGCGCCGGATTTCCAGCGCGTCTTCGATGGTCTTGAGTCCGGGAGCCATGGCTTCCCATTCGTCGTGACCAAAATAGGCGTGGCTGGCGCCGGCTGCTACGATCAGAGAGTCATAAGGAATTTCCTCATCCCCGGTTTTCACCACTCGCCGCTCCAGGTCGAAGCCGCTCACTTCCGCCATCAAAACCTCGACGTTCTTGTGGCGGCTCAAAATCGATCGGATCGGCGCAGCGATCTCCCCCGGCGAAAGACCCGCGGTAGCAACCTGATAGAGCAACGGCTGGAACGTGTGATGATTCTTTCGGTCGATGACCGTGATTTTTACCGGTGCGCGAGCCAGTCTCTCGGCTGCGTTCAGGCCGCCAAATCCCGCCCCCACGATCACCACGCGATGTGTAGTCTTGCCGTTCATCGCCCCACTCTATAAGATTCAGCGCGATGGCAATCGGCTCCACAAGTTCTGCCGCCAAGACTCCTCATCCGACGTGGGAGCGGTGGCTCGTCCCCTCCGTGGCCGATTTAATTTTCGTGGCGCTGCTCAGCGTACTCGTGTTCACCGCTTTATCGGTGCGTCTGCTGGGCGATGCCGGAATCGGCTGGCATATTCGCACCGGACAGTTCATTCTCTCGACTCATACGATTCCCCGCGCCGATCCATTCTCCTCAACTATGGTCGGCCAGCCCTGGTTCGCCTGGGAGTGGCTCTACGACGTGCTCGTCGGCGGGTTGGACACTGTGGCCGGCCTGAACGGCGTGGTCCTCTTCACTGCCTTGCTAATCGCCGTAACCTTTTCGTGGACGTTTCGCCTGCTCCTGCGCCGGAAAACAAATCTTCTTCTGGCGTTGATTCTGGTGCTCCTGGCGGCGTCAGCGGCCATGATCCATTTTCTGGCGCGGCCCCACGTGGTGAGCTGGCTGTTTACCGTAGCATGGTTTTGGATTCTCGAATCGTCGGAAGAAAGTGGCCGCGAGCCCGAATCTCATTCCTTCGCGACCTCAGCGGTCAAGATAAACAACAGCCGTTCGCTTCCGTGGCTGCTTCCTACCCTCATGCTCGTGTGGGTGAACCTGCACGGCGGATTTCTGGTTGGCTTCGTCCTTCTCGCGATCTACTGGATCAGCGCCGTGTGGCAATGGTTTCGCTTTGCCGGAGATCGCTTCGACGACGTCCTCCAAAACATTCGGGCAGGGAAGCGCGCCAGAGACCTGGCACTGGTCGGCTTCTTGAGCGCCCTGGCGACATTCCTGAATCCCTACGGTTGGAGCCTGCACGTTCACATCTACCGCTATCTTTCCAATCGCTTCCTGATGGACCACATCGACGAGTTTCAATCTCCGAATTTTCACGGTGTCGCGCAAAAGTGTTTTGCGGGATTATTACTGCTCACGTTGGTTGCATTAGCCGCACGAAAGCGCGAAACCGGAAGCGTTCCTGCGAGCCAATTCCTGGTAGTGATGTTTGCCGTATATTCCGGACTCTACGCCTCGCGAAACATTCCAGTGTCGTCTCTGCTGTTGATTCTGGTGATCGGCCCCTGGTTGTCGAGTGCGGTGCAAACGCTTTCAGAAGCACCTGCAGGGAGACCTTGGAGGACACTCGTAAACCGAAGAATCGCCTCTTCATCATCCGGCGTCGTACCGCCTCCATTCCTTCAGCGCATGCAGACGATCGACCGCAGCCTGCGCGGGCATCTGTGGCCTATCGCGGTAACCGTGCTAGCCTGCTGGATCGCGGCTCATGGTGGCAAATTCGGCGCCGCTCCCCTCATAGACGCGCACTTCAACGGCAAGCGCTTTCCTGTCGAGGCCGTCAACTATTTGGAAAAACAGGATGTGCAGGGTCCGGTCCTCACTCCCGATTCCTGGGGCGGATATCTAATCTACCGCCTGTATCCGCGAACAAAAGTCGTAGTCGATGACCGCCACGACCTCTATGGCGAAGAATTTCTAAAGTCTTACTTGAAGATGATTCATGTCGAGCCCGGCTGGGAGGAGTTCCTTCGGCAACACCAGGCTGGCTGCATACTCGTGCCCAGGAACTCTGCCCTGGCCAACATCCTGCTCGAAACCAACACCTGGAATTCGATCTATAAAGATGACGTAGCGGTCCTGTTCGTCCCCGTTCTGTCCGCCTCACAGTTGCAAAACCCTTCACATTGACAGGCGCAGAGCTTCCACGATATCTTCGCCGACACGGTAGCTACTACCGTGCATCGTTGACGCCCGCGAATGTCCTGCCATTCACGGAACTAACTCTGTGCACATCATTTTCCGCATCGAAGGATAAATCCTGATGAATCGCATTCTGTCTGCTCTTCGCGGCCTGCGTTCTCTCTTTGTCTTCTTGTTGGTAGTCCCCAGCCTTTGCCTCGCCGCCGCGGTTGCCGCGTATTCCCAGGACACTCCTGCGGTCTCGCTCACGCAGATCAGTTCCGATCCATTCACCGTTGCTCCCGGCCAGCACGCCACCGAAGTTGAGCCGCACGTGCTCGCCAACGGCACCACCGAAGTAGCTGCTTTCCAGACCGGACGCATCGCCCCCGGCGGCGCCACCGCCATCGGCTGGGCCACTTCCACCGACGGCGGCAGCACCTGGACGCACGGATTCCTGCCCGGCCTGACCACCGGAAACGGCGGCGGTCCCTACGACGCAGCCAGCGATCCCGCCGTAGCCTACGATGCCAAGCACGCCGTCTGGATGATCTCGACTTTGCCCATCTCCAATACCACCACCACCGTCGCGGTAGTCGTCAGCCGTTCCACCGACGGAGGTTTCACCTGGGACAATCCAGTCAACGTCGGTCCCAAGGTAAACAGCTCCGATAAAAACTGGATCGTTTGCGACAGCACTTCCACCAGCCCGTTCTACGGCAATTGCTATGTCGAGTGGGATAACCCCGACACCGGCGACGGAATTCTGATGAGCACCTCCACCGACGGTGGCCTGACGTGGGGCCCCGCAACGGCGACGGCCAACCACTCCGCCGGCATCGGCGGTCAACCGCTTGTCCAGCCCAACGGCACCGTGGTCGTGCCCATCGAAACCTCAGGCATTTCCGCCTTTACCTCCACCAACGGAGGCGCGTCCTGGTCCGCTCCCGTCGCCGTCTCCAACATTCAGAGTCACCTCGATGCTGGCGGAATCCGCAGCGGCCCGCTCCCCTCTGCCGCCGTCGACGGCGCAGGTACGGTATGGGTAGTATGGGAAGACTGCCGCTTCCGCAGCAAGTGTTCCACCAACGATCTCGTCTACAGCACTTCCACCGACGGCATTCACTGGTCCGCGGTGACCCGCATTCCCATCGACCCCACCACCAGCACCGTGGATCACTTCATCCCCGGAATCGGCATCGATCCCGCCACTTCCGGCGCCACCGCTCACGTTGCCGTTCACTATTACTTCTACTCGCAGAGCAAGTGTACCGAGGCAACCTGCAGGCTCTACGTCGGTTACATTTCTTCCCACAACGGCGGCTCAACCTGGAATCCCCCCACCCGGCTTGCCGGACCCATGCAGCTGAAGTGGCTTCCGAATTCGCAGAACGGCCTGATGGTCGGTGACTACATCGCCACCGCCTTCACCAACGGCGTGCCCCATGGCGTGTTCGCCGTAGCCGCCGCCAAGTCCGGCACCACCTTCAACGAGGCCATGAATACCGCCCAGGGACTAACCGTGCCCGAAGCCGGCCCGCAGTTGTCTTCGGCCGGCGACAAACCGCTCCACCAGCTCTCCGATGCAATTGAGAAAGAGAGCCCAGAGCGAGGCATCCCGCCTTCGAAACGCGCCGCCAAGCGCAGCTCGAAGTAATTCTGTCCTCCTGAGCGTAGGTTGTGCTTCGCGAAACGCGAAGCACAACCGTAGTCGAAGGATCCCTATCCAGCCGGCACTGCCATTGGGGTCAGCAAGGCATTCTTACGGCGAACCGCAGCCAATTCCTGCTGCCGAGACTTAATCAGCCTTCCTCCTCATACGTCCGATCCCTCGCCCCTGCTAAACTCTTTCCGTGCCTCGCCTCACTCACCTCGAATGCACCCGCTGCGCCGAACATTTCCCCGCCGACCGTCCCCAAACCGTTTGCCCCAAAGACGGAGGCATTCTCTACGCCCGTTACGACCTCGCCAGCATCAAGAAAAGTTTCTCCCCCGCGTCTCTGCTGCCGCTCGCTCCCACCATGTGGCGTTACGACGCCGTCCTTCCCGAAGCCACTCCCGTCACGCTCGGCGAAGGCTTCACGCCCATGCTTCCCAGCCGCGAGTATCCCAACGTCTTCATCAAGGACGAAGGCCTCAACCCCACCGGCTCCTTCAAAGCCCGAGGACTCTCCGCCGCGGTCACCATGGCCCGCCACTTCGGCCTGAAGAAGCTCGCCATCCCCTCCGCCGGAAACGCCGCCGGAGCCCTCGCCGCCTACTCTGCCGCCGCCAAGATCGAAGCCCACATCTTCATGCCCAAAGATGTTCCCCTGGCCAACCGCATCGAGTGCCACTACTACGGCGCGCACGTCACCCTCGTCGATGGCCTCATCTCCGATTGCGCCCGCAAAGTCGCCGAGCTGAAGGAAACCGAGTCCTGGAAGAACGACGGATGGTTCGACGTTTCCACCACCAAAGAGCCCTACCGCGTCGAAGGCAAAAAGACCATGGGCTACGAAGTCGCCGAGCAACTCGGCTGGAAGCTTCCGGAGGGCATCATCTATCCCACCGGCGGTGGTGTCGGCCTGCTCGGCATGTGGAAGGCTTTCGACGAGCTCGAGCAACTGGGTTTCATCGGCTCCGAGCGCCCGAACATGATCAGCGTGCAATCTTCAGGATGCGCCCCTATCGTTAAAGCATGGGATGAAGGCCGCGCGTCCTCCGAAATGTGGCCCAATGCCTCCACCCTAGCCTCCGGCCTACGCGTCCCAAAACCCTACGCCGACTACCTCATCCTCGACATCCTGAAACAAAGCGGAGGCCTCGCCCTCGCCGCCACCGACCCGGAAATCCTCGCCGCCACTCGCCACTGGGCCATGGTCGAAGGCATCTTCGCCGCCCCCGAAGGCGCCGCCAGCCTCGTCGCCTACCAGAAACTCCTGGCCAGCGCTTTCTTCACCCCAGACGACACAGTCGTCCTCTTCAACACCGGCTCCGGCCTGAAATATCTGGATGTCTTGGACACGAAAGATGCCCAAGCCCAGCGACCGCCCGCCCAACGCGCCATCGCCGGAATCATCGGACCTTACTAAGGACACTGATCCAGCCGCCGTAACATTAGCTTTTGCAGTCATTGACCAGGTCGTGAGTGTAATCGCTGATTACGTGGACCATCCAGACGCCTTTCCCGGACTGGCTTTTCCCGTTATGGGATTACTTCCTGTTTGCCCTCAACCGGGCACAACTCCATGAAATTGCTGATTATTCCGGAGAACATTCCTTTGGCTAAAGGCTTCGCAGCCAGTGCGCAGATCGCATTCCGGTGAGATGT